>CAMZKS010000044.1 GCA_947311285.1 uncultured bacterium
AAAGAAAAAGCCGTAAGTTTACGAAAAAAGAACGTCGCATGACCGCTTACCATGAAGTTGGGCACGCTATTGCTGGTTACTTCTGTGAGAATCACGACCCCGTTCATAAAATCTCTATTGTCTCGCGAGGACGAGCACTCGGACTAACTTGGTTTTTACCAAACGAGGATGTGTACAGTAAAACTAAAGTCCGATTGATGGATGAAATGGTTGGGTTGCACGGTGGTAGAGTAGCAGAAAGGCTGGCCTTCGGCCAGGATGAATTAACCACTGGTGCCAGTAACGATCTAGAGCGAATTTCTAATATTGCCCGTAATATGGTGATGCGCTTTGGTATGGCAAGTGATAAGGTTGGCCCCGTTAACTTTATTTCTAAGGAATACGAATCTAAACCTCATTCAGAAGAAACCGCGCGCCTAATTGATGAAGAAGTGCGACAATTTATTGACGAAGCCGAAGATCGTTGCGAAGCTATTCTAAAGAAGAACGAAAAACTACTGGCTCAAATTTCTGAAGATTTACTAAAAAAAGAAAATATGACTGGTGTCGAATTTGCAGCTTACTTTGACGCCAAGAAATAATGTTTAATTGGTTTAAACGTCTGACAAAAAAAACTAAAAGTCCCCGAGGAAAGATATTCTTCTTCTCTGGGCCTTCAGGCGTCGGAAAGGGCACGCTTATCAATTATTTACGAGCCGCCCACCCAGACTTTGTGTTTCCCGCAAGTTGTACAACCCGAAGTCCTCGACCGGGAGAGATTCATGGTGAAACCTACTACTTTATTACGAAAGACGAATTTCAAACTAAAATAAAACAAGGTGATTTTTTAGAATACGCGCACGTACACGGCGAAACCTATTACGGAACCCTAAAGGCTGAAATTTTAGAACCCATTAGAAATGGTAAAACAGTAATTCGAGAATTTGACGTACAGGGTTTCACTCAAGCCCGAGAACGTTTAGATCGAAAAGACTTCGTCTCTATTTTTCTGCGCCCAGCCGAAGACCTCGATACACTGGTTCGACGTATTAAGAAGCGGGCCCCCATTAGCGATGACGAACTCGCCAAACGAATGACCTCTATGGAGAAAGAACTCGCCTTAGCTGATATCTACGATTATCAGATTTTTTCAGAAGATCGAAACTTAGAAAAACTTTTCACTGATGCTCAGGCCATCATTGCTCAAGAGCAAGGTGCTTAAGCAACAGTAGCTCGGTACTGTACGGCCTCAGCAATATGATTAACTTTTATGTCCGCTGATTCGGACAGATCTGCAATTGTTCGAGCCAGCTTAAGCGTACGGTAATAAGCCCGACCACTAAGCTGCATTTTATCTACAATTTGGTTTAAAAGCTCTTGACTGTCCTTCTCCAGTACACAATAAGCCATAACCTGGGCGGAGTTCATTTCCGAATTACAAATAGTCTTCGTCTGTTCAAAGCGCCTAATTTGATACCCCCTTGCTTGCTGAACTCTCTGTCGAACAACCGACGACGGTTCACTTAAAGCCGTACTACTCAAGTCGGAAATTTCAACGCGCGGCACATTGAGGTGTAAATCTATACGATCTAAAATTGGGCCGGATATTTTTTGTCTATACCGTTGCACTGCAAACGGAGCACAGGTGCAATCTTTTTTAGCATCTTCATAAAACCCGCACGGACACGGATTCATCGCCGCCACCAAGCTAAACTTCGCCGGATAAGAAACCGAACCCACTGCTCGTGAAATACGTATCACCCCGTCTTCTAACGGCTGTCTCAGCACTTCTAAGGTTTTAGCCGAGAACTCCGCAAACTCATCCAAGAAGAGTACCCCTCGGTGTGCCAACGATATCTCTCCCGGACGAGGCGGATTGCCTCCGCCAACAATCGCCACCCCTGACGCTGTGTGATGCACCACCCGAAACGGCCGTTCGGTTAACACAGGTTCAGAAGTCCTTAAGACACCAGCAATTGAGTGAACCTTGGTTATGTCTAAGCTCTCATCAAAAGTTAAATCAGGTAATATAGTGCTATAGGCTTTGGCTAGCATAGTTTTACCCGATCCTGGTGGCCCATTCATTAATAAATTATGTCCACCTGCAGCCGCAATTTCCAAGCCTCTTTTTACTAATTTATTCCCTTTGATGTATTTGAAATCAAAGGGGAAAATTTTAGGTTTTTTTTTCGTTTTTATCGCCACAGGGATCTCCAGGCTTAAGCCTTCTCCCGTGGCAAAGTAATCACACAACTCTTTAAGGCTTTGCACGCCAATGACCTCAATGCCTTTAATAAGATGGGCCTCTGGCGCATTTTCTTTCGGCAAAATCACAGTTTTAACGCCCTGCATAAACGCTGCATGAACTGATGGTAATACCCCTGCTATGGGCCTCAAGTGACCATCAAAACTCAGTTCTCCAATCATAATTGCTGACTTATATTTATCAGGAATATTAATCTGCCGACTTGCCTCTAAAATCCCCAGAGCGATGGCTAAATCAAATCGTGCACCCTGTTTTCGCAAGTTGGCAGGTGCTAAGTTAAGCGCAATTTTACCACGGGGAAAATCGAAACTCGACTGCTTAATAGCGGACTTGACCCGTTCTCGCGCTTCTTGAATAGAGGCATCTGGCAGCCCGACAATAATAAAAGCCGGGATACCACGATGAATGACCGTTTCAATGTCTACAATGTAACCTTCAAGCCCGACTAAGGTAAGACTTTTTAGTTTTGAAATCATAATTCAAGCCTGCCGCTTGTCACCACTACATTCAAGTATCATACTTCAGCCAAACTTCATTTTCAATTTAATAAGATTTAACAGGCTATTTAGTTGAAAAAAAGGCTTAAATAAGCTATAATAAATAGAAAAACAAAAACAAATGCTACTATTTCATTCCGACAATTTACCACATCATGGCCTAGAGCGAATTTTTGAACTCGCAAAAGAGGCGGGCTTTGATGGCATGGAAATTTGTATTAGCCAAAATGTTGACACACACAATCCTGAGTACTTAAAAAATTTAGAGACTCGTTATCAGCTTCCTATTAAAGCGTTTTCATTGAGCAAGAAAAACGATGAGGCTCTTATCAAAGTGTACCAAGGCACGGTTAGAGAATTTAAAAATTGCACGCTCAATTTACATAACGCTAGCTCTTTCTCTTTTAAATACCAGCGTTGGCTTAAAGAAATTGCCCCTCGTTTAGCCAAAAAATATCAACACAGACTTTGTTTTAGAAATCTTCCACCAGAATCAATTATGGGGTTTATTCCAAAGCGACGCTCTAACAATTTAGATGCTCTTAAAAATCAAGGTTTAGTTTGTCTTGATTTAACGGCATTAGCGCTCAGCAATAACGACATTATGCAGGCCATCACGATTCTAAAAGGAAAAATGAAGCACATTTACCTATCTAATGTATACCGCCGAACACCTTACTCATTACCCGGTCGTGGTATTTTACCGATAGAGAGCTTTCTAACAAAGCTAGCTAAACTTGGTTATAGTTCGAATTTCACCGTAAAGGTTAGTGGCCGAACTTTACAAGAAGGAAACGAAGATATGACAATGCAAAAAATGAAAGACACTGTGGCTTTTTATAAAAAATATTTCAAACAAAATACTCAAGCAGCAGAGTTATAAGTCTAGTTTTCAAATCTAAAGCTTTAGGTACGCTAGAGCATGAACTATGAAATTTGTTTTAAATACGAGCTTCGATCCTCATTTTTGCGCCTTATTTGATGCGCAAGACACACTCATTGCCCAGTCTAATTGGGTAATTTCCCGCGAAGATGGACAAAATGTTTGGGATTTTTTAAAAATGCATTTACCCCCAGAAACTAAAGTCAGCTTCATTGGCGGTATTTCTGGCCCAGGCAGTTTTTCATCTTTAAGAGCCGGAGGCGCAATTCTTAATGCCTTGGCTTTTAAATTTAATCTCCCCATTCATCAAGCCCGAGCCGACCAAGTAATTATAGATTTCCTCGAAAATGAAAACTTAGAAGGTAAGGCCTTTCTACTTAATTCTTTTAGTGATCGAGTTTTTACCCTTGAAAACAAGCACTTCGTGCCGCAGGACTTTACCAGCCTTGACCCAAGCATCCCTTTCATCACCACCTGGCTACCAGCAAATAAAGCGACGCACTTTACCAATCCTATTTCAATTGATCCCTTAGGCCCACTGCACACTATTTTAGCCACACTACAAAAAACAGCCCCCCAAAAGGGGTTTGTGCCTGATTATGAATATCCTGCAGTTCAAGCTTAAGCATGACTCAAGAAGAATTTAACAAAATCCTCAGTAGAAGATTTGTCTGGCGCTTGGGCTAGTACGGCATTAATAGTACCTTGGTCATATCCGAGTCCTTTAAGCGCTTCGATAGCCTCCGCCTGATTAGAAGAAGCTTTCACGGCTTGATCCGATAAATCAAGTTTTCCTTTTAACTCTAAAATGATTTTCTGAGCCATCTTTTTACCGATTCCGGGAGTTCGGGTAATATAGTCAACTTCACCCGATTCAACAGCCGTCAGCCACTCATTAAGTGGCTGGTTTAATATTTGCAATCCCATTTTAGGCCCCACACCTGAGACAGTGATAATTTTTTCAAAAAAGGCTTGCTCCGTTTGCGTCGCAAACGCGTACAGACTTAATTCTTGTTCTCGCACAATTAGGTGTGTATAGAACTCAATATTTTCTCCCTGCTTGGCATCTGCTAGCAAACTGCCAGCGGGCGAAACCGAGTAACCTACCCCACTACTGGTAAGCACGAGGAGTTGCTTTGCTCCAATTTGCTTAACGGTGCCTTGTAAGTATCCAATCATATTCAAAACAAACTATAGATTATTTTAGCTTCTATACAAAAAAATCGCCTAAGCGATTTATCAGTAACCATTGTTTAAAACAGTATGATGGTGGAGCATATCGGACTCGAACCGATGACCCCTTGCATGCCATGCAAGTGCTCTAGCCAGCTGAGCTAATGCCCCGCCCCTCTATGCACATTACAAAATTCAAAACACGTTGCAACTCAAACTAACCCCTCACGTATTATTTAACGATCCGTAATTTTATAGCCGAAGCCTCTAACCGTTTTAACCAAAGGCTTGTCAAAGGGTTTATCCATTTTTTGACGCAACGAACGCATGTGCACATTTAATTTGTTAGAAGTCGACAGACCCAATTCATCACCCCAGGCGGCTAGCATCAAGTCTTTAATGGCAACCATTTTATTCTTTTTTCTCAGCAATTCAGACAACAAAATAAATTCTTTTTTCGTTAAGCGTAAATGCCTACCTTCTCGTTTAACTGTCATACTTGTCAGGTCTAAGGTTAGGCTATGACAGAAAAGCAAATTTTTACTGCCACCATCAGCACGGCGAATCAAACGATTTAAACGTGCCCCAAGCTCTGGTAAAGAAATATCTTTCACTAAAAAATCATCTGCGCCTAAATTAATCGCTTGCACTCGGTCCTCCACGGCCATTTGCGCCGATATAACTAAAATTGGTAACTGGTTCCGTAAACAACGTAACGCCGTTATAACTTCAAACCCACTTTTTTTTGGTAAACCAATATCAAGTAGCATTGCATCGTATTTTTTACACTGAGCCATTTCTAGTGCCTGCTGCCCATCCACCGCAATATCAACTACAAATTTAAATCTCTCTAAATAAGAATTTAAAATTTCACGCATACCGGAATGGTCTTCTACAATAAGAATTCTCATCTGTTTAGGCTTAGTGGATAAATAAAAATCTAGTATAATTTCAATAATTTAACAAGCCTGATAAAAATATATCTTCATCAAAACTTCATATTATTTTATAGAGGCCGATTTGACAGTTCATAAAATGATTTGCGGCGTCATGCAAAATATCTATAGTTCTGAGGAATTTAAATTAAGGCTATGAACCAACTAGTAATCACGTTGAAGCACATTATCAAAACTAAATCACTACGAGACAAAATCCTCTTTACCATTGCGATGCTGGTTCTTTTTCGAATACTCGCTCATATCACCATTCCTGGCGCCGATGTAACAGGAATTAAAAGCCTTATTGGCCAGCAAGGTGAAAGCGCTCTAGGGGTTTTTTCACTTTTAACTGGCGGCGCCATGGAAAATTTCTCAGTCGTTCTAATGGGATTAACCCCTTATATTAATGCTTCGATTATCATGCAATTAATGGGCGTGATTGTTCCTCATCTTGAAAATCTTAAAAAAGAAGGCGATGCAGGACAACAAAAAATCAATCAATACACACGTCGTTTAGCTGTTCCTTTAGCTTTTGCTCAAAGTTACGGAATGATGGTTTTGATTAATCGATTCTCTCCAACACAAATCGTTGATACGAGCGATTTCGCCGCAATGTTACCAATGATGCTAACCGTCACAGCGGGCACGATGCTCCTGGTCTGGATTGGCGAACTTATCTCCGAAAAAGGTATTGGAAACGGTATTTCTTTACTTATCTTTGCCGGAATCGTGTCAGTCGTCCCCAATCAAATTGCAGGAGCTTTTCAGACTGCGTCACTACCGATCATTATGCTATTAACGGCAGCAACAGCAATTCTTACGATCTTTGTTGTCTATGTACTTGAAGCCGATCGAAAAATACCAGTTGTTTATGCTTCGAAAAAATCAGCCCAACAGCAACGGTCATTCTTACCACTAAAAATCAATCAAGCCGGAATGATTCCAATAATTTTCGCAATCTCAATTATTTCATTCCCATCTATTATATCACAGGTATTACAGAGTAGTGATAAATTTACGAGTGTAACAGATTGGATTGGAGTTAATCTGAATCCGGCTAGCCCAACACTTATTTACAATGTAATCTACTTCTTCTTGATTTACGGATTCACCTTCTTCTACGTTTCAATTGTATTCGACGCTAAAAAAATGGCGGAGAATATTCAAAAACGAAGCGGTTTTATCCCTGGTTACCGCCCCGGAACCGAAACAGAAAACTTAATCGAAGGCATTATGAATCGACTTTGTTTCTGGGGCGCATTATTCCTTGCTACCGTGGCTATCCTGCCATTGTTGTTCCAGCAATTATTAGGGGGTGGAACCTCTGTTGCGTTGTTTGTTTCTGGAGCCGGAATCATAATTGTAGTATCCGTGGTACTTGATTTGATTCGTCGAATTAATGCTCACCTAGTGATGCACGATTACGATAAACTATAAAACTTAAATAAGTTCCCATAAAAAAGCCTCAATACACTAATTGTGGCTTTTTTTATATACCACACCTCATTCTTCGCCCTCCTAGCAGGTAACGCAACAACCGTAACCTTTAC
>CAMZKS010000045.1 GCA_947311285.1 uncultured bacterium
GAGGTGAGAGCTCAAAAAATTATTAATTTTTCACGTCAACGTTATGCTAAGCCACGGGCGGATGTAGAGGCAAAAATTAGTAGGTGGAGTCGATCTGAGTATGAAAAAAAAAGGCAAATAGATAATAAGCCTGCAAAAAAAGAGGTGAAGATGGATAATAAAAATAGTGACAAAAGATAAAACTAATTTAATATTTAGTTTATGCAAGAGCGCGATTATAGGGTTGGTCATTTTGTGAAAGACCCAGAGAGAGGAGTACCCATTTTTGTGTCAGGGCCTTCAAAGGAAAAGCCAAAAGCTCGTCCGCTAGATGGCGTGGAGGATTTCTTGAAAAGGGTTGAAGATCAACTCTTTATTGATCCAAGAACGGCGGCCGAAGCTTATTTACAAGAACTGTGGGAGAATGTTTCAGGGACACCATTTCCTCGTGAGGAGGTTATGGCTGCTATTCAAGGGTTACCGGTAAAAGTTAAAAAACTTGGACCTGCGGACTAAACGATCCTTTTATTTTCACGAGGACTTGACTGGGGAAGATGATCAGCTCAACACTTTTAAAGCCCTAATAAACTCATGCCGAGCTTGGCTGGCAGTTTTGTCGTACACGTTGAAATTTGGTTGATGGGCGGCTAAATTTCGGGTTCGGTGCAGTTTCCAAATGACCTTTTCGTTCGGAAGGCGCTTTGCGACTCTTTTTATTAAAGTAGCCCCGTTGGTTCGACTCTTAGGGTACAAGCTTTGTAGTGCCGAAATAAAGGCTTTATGAGCATCCATTAGTGCATGGTTCGAATCTAGTTTCCCGGTCCGTTTGATTTGATCTTTAGCTCTATAAAAATTTTGTTTACTTAGCTTTGGCTTGTGGCCGAGTTTCCAAGTAATAAATCCTAAGATTACGAGTAGCAGCGGGGTGAACCATAAAATATCCATTAGCCTAAGCCTAACGACTGAGTCCGGTTTGTCGAACGGGCGCTTAACAAGATGATTAAAAACTTGTTAGTCTGCGTTGTCAGGTTTCCGGAATTAGCTTATAAAAATAAGGATGAGCATTCGCAGAAATTTGTTTTTAGGGATCAAGCAATGGTTTAAAGGAAAGAATAATTTTCCTTCAAATGTAATCGTTACTTCTCCCCATGGGAGTTCGAAAGTACCGTTGTCGGTGTTTCCTCACCTGCAACCAGACTACCAAAGGTCACCACGGTTGTTACTTAATTTTTCGGATTACGGCACTAAATATTTGCTTGAAAATATACCCTTATCCCAACAAGTGGTGGCGAAATATGGTCGTTTAGTAGGAGATGCAAATAGAAAGAGAGATGCCGAAGACGTGATTCGCTTTGAAGATTTTAATGGCGTGCCGATTTTTCGTGATAAATTTGAAAAACGCTTGACGACTTCATGGTTACGTCCTTTTTGGCTTCGTAAATTATTGTTGCATTCTTACGAACCATTTTATCGAGACGTGTTTTCTGCGATTGATCGAGCCAGTCAAGACCCTCGTAATGACGGAAAGCCTATCATACTACTGGATCTACATGATACCGGAAACCGAATGCTTGGTCGAACGTGGCGTGAAGATAAGTATCGTAAGCGCAAGAAGATGCCTCCGTTAGTACTTTCGAATGCACCTGATCTGGAAATTGAAGAAGGTTGTTTTGGAACCGCGCCAAAATCTTTCTTGCTAGATTTTAGAGAAAAAATTGCCGATAAACTAGGTTTAGACGAGGAAGATATTGAAATTAACTCGATCTTTAAAGGGGCGAATATTATTCGTTATTTTGGAAACCCAAGGGAGAACCGAAGACTACGAAAAATACTGCGTGGTAAAGAAATTTATGCCGTGCAGGTAGAGTTTGATCGGGGGCTTTACTTAGATGAAGTTACTCAAAGACCGATCAGCTGGAAAGTGGCCTCAGTAAGAAACTGCTTGATGGAAACTATTATTGAAATGGATGAGCTGCTAGACTAGTCTTTTAGTAGTTTTATTAAAGCGCCAATTAAAATAACGGCCAAGGTTACAGGTGTCAGAAATACGACCATTAATACGGAAAGCCAAAAAGGTATATTTTTAATATCCGCTTTTACAATTTGAATTAAATAGCGGGTATAATAACTGAATAATTGTACGTAAAGTAAAAACAGGAACCCGAGAAGCATGACAATCCAGAGTAACGCTCCAACAATAAATCCGACAGGACTTTGTGGGCTTTGCCACGTTGGAAACTGTGGGTCTTGGTAGTTTGATTGAACTCGTCGTACTTTGTTCATGATTTTATCATAAATTATTTTTAATTTTAGTCACAGATTTTAAACCTTTAACGTCTTCTTTAACTAGAGGGGTTGAGACCATTTTCAGTTTACTGGAAGTGGTCTTTTCTTTTGGGTTAAGTCTTCATAAATTCTTTGGCAAACTGTGAAATGTTGCCCGCCCCCATAAAGAGTAATAAGTCGCCTTTATCTAACTTCTTAGCAAAATTTTGTGCTTCTTCTAAGGTAGAAACTAAGTATAAATTAGGATTGTCTGTAACAAAGTCTTGCAAACTTACAGCGGCTTTATCTGCTTCGGTGTCTCGGGCTTCATAGATTGGAAAGAGGGCGGTGTGATCTGCCAGCTTGAAGGCTTCGGCAAATTCGGCAAAAAATTTATGGGTACGACTGTATTGATGGGGTTCATAAATTAGGCCAATTTTTTTGTTTGGAAACTTTGATCTGAAAGCTTGAAGCGTGGCCTTAATTTCGGTCGGATGATGGCCGTAGTCGTCGTAAATTTCTAAATCGTGACGCGATCCCAATGCCTCCTGTCTTCGTCCAGCCCCTTTGTAATTCCCCAATCCTGTTTTGAAATCATCTAAGTTTAGGGATAAAAAATGAGCTAAGGCTAGGGCAAGGGTGGCATTTTGTTGATTGGCTTCGCCCCAAATATTTAAAATCGCTTCCCATGAGTTCGCACTTTGTTCAGGCACCGGCAGTTTATTGGTATGTACGTCTTCTAACAGTTCACGAACAGCCTCATCATTTTGGTGATAAAGTACGTTTTTGCTTTTTGAGGCGATGCGCTTAAAAGCGGCAAAATACTCTTCTTTACTTTTAAAGTAATCTGCGTGATCCCATTCCAAATTTGTGATAATTAAAACATCTGGTTTAAGAAATTTGAAATTATCTCGGTATTCACAGGCTTCGGCAAGTAAAAATTTATTGTTACCGGCCTTAAAGTTTGAGCCGTCTAAAATATCTAAAGTAGAGCCGACTAAAACGGTTGCCTCAAACGCTGTGTTTTGAAATCCGGCCGTAATTAAGCCGGTTGTGGTAGTTTTTCCGTGTGTTCCAGCAACGGCAATAGTTTGATAGTTCTTTGATATTTCACCCAAATATTCGAAATAACTTTTCTCTGGAATACCTAAATCACGAGCCCGTTCTCGTTCGGGGTTATCCTCTGGTACGGCTTCAGAGTAAATTAGTAAATTTGAGGCAGGGTCTAAGTTATAGGCATCGTGAGTGTCATATAAATTGGAAAAGCCAAGAGTCTGTAATTTTTCAAACACTGGATTTGAGCCTTGGTTTGAGCCCGAAACGTCGTGTCCTAAATGATGGCACAATTGAGCTAGTCCAGAAGTGCCAATACCACCAATGCCAACGAAATGTAGTTTCATGTGTGAGTGTTAATGATAACAAAAGGTCTTATAAAAGGCGAGCCAGACTGAGGTTTAAATGGTTAGTTTTTGTTTTGTTGTATTGAAAATAATGACTATCAATTGAGTGATGAAAAAAAGCCCGTTAGGACTCTCGACTGCGGTAGTATTAGTATTATCTGGTTCAGTAGAATCTCAGGTAAATAATGGTGTGTCCGACTTTATTAATAGGAATAGAATCATGATAAAACAAATTGTTACCTGTGTTTCTCCAAAAAAATCCACGACAATATTGGGATTAGAGTATGATTTTTATACGCTAATAGCGGGTACAGCCTATTCAGTTCGATTTGTGCTGAAAAAGCCTTTAACAGAAATTGATCCGGGAGATTTAAATGAATTTAATTTGTTTGTAGTCCCAAATATTGCGGACCAAAAATTTTCTGGAGAGTTTTCAGGAGAGTTTTTCACGGAGGGGAGTTCTTTGGAATTACCTGGGGAGCCTGAGGAAATAATTAGGCTTGATTTTGGTGAGGTGGTAAAAATACCGAGAACAGTTAGGCTTCCGGTGGATGGGGTCCCAGAGAATGAGGATTCAACGGTAGCAGGGTATAATAAGGCTTTAAAGGACTTTATTGATCACAACTGTCTCTATAGTTAGGCCTCAAGACTCGTTAAGTATGCTTCGGCATCGAGTGCCGCCATGCACCCCCAACCGGCGGCACTAATAGCTTGTTGGTAATGCCAATCGGCTACATCACCGCCGACAAAAACGGAAGGCACAGAGGTGTTTGTGTGATTTTCTACTTTAATGTAGCCATTTGTAAGTTCTAACGAGTCATCTAAAAACTTAGTACTGGGGTCATGACCAATGCCCATGAACAAACCATTAATTTTAAGTTCTGATTTCTCGCCTGTATCTGTCTCCGTTAACTCAACCGATTCGAGTAACGGATCGCCTCTGAGTTCGGTTACATTTTGATTCCAGATAACTTCAATTTTATCGTTCTCAAACACTCGCTGTTGCATGGGTTTACTGGCTCGTAGTTCTTTGCGTCGGTGAATCAGATAAACTTTATCAGCGAATTTAGTTAAAAAAGTTGCTTCTTCACAAGCGGAATCTCCGCCTCCAACAATAGCGACTGCTTTGCCGCGGAAAAAAGCACCATCACAAGTGGCACAGGCCGTGTAACCTTTGCCCCAATATTTTTCTTCCCCTTTGCCTAAATTTAACCATCTAGCCACTGATCCGGTGGCAATGATTACCGAATCTGCGGTTACCTCTTCACCGTTAACTGTCATTTTTAAGCTCTTTGGGTCAGAAAAATCAACCCTTGAAACGGCTTTCATTTCACATCTAGCTCCAAATTTTTGCGCTTGTTTACGCATGTTATCAATTAATTGAGGTCCCATTATTCCGTCAGGAAATCCAGGAAAATTTTCCACATCAGTAGTAGTCATTAATTGGCCACCTGGGTGAGGACCTTCGAGTACTAAAGGTTTTAAATCGGCCCGAGCGGCATAAATAGCCGCCGTTAAACCAGCGGGACCAGAGCCTAAAATTACGAGTTTTTCTTTATTCATCGAAAGTATATTAAGAAGTAAGACATGAAATTCAAACTGGTGTGGTTGTTTAGATGACCTTATCCTCTTTCTTTTTGTAAAAAGTAACAAAAACGCTAGTTACTCGGAACGGGAGAAACTCTATAAAAAAAACGACCGTGTGGTCGTGTTCTAGTGGTCGAAAGAAAAAATGGTGGGCACGCCAAGACTTGAACTTGGGACCTCCTCCTTATCAGAGAGGCGCTCTAACCAGCTGAGCTACGCGCCCTTCCAGCATTTTTTCTTTACTCTTCCTTCCGGAGCCAGCCGATAGTAAAAAAATATGAGCCGCTGTCAAAAAAAACTAACGGCGCCATTTGTTTCTACCTACTTCTTTTTAGTTACTGTTTTGGGTTTGTTTATTTTATTAAGAATAAACTTCATTGCAATTGGGACAACGGTTACGGCTAAACGTTGTGCATTTTTTTGACTCATTCCCGCCTTTTTTGCTAGTTTCGAGACGAGATTAGTAGCGACAATATTTTTGCTTAAAGACTTTAAATTTATCATTTGTTTGTGAGTTAAAATTTATTCAAATACTAATGAGTTGAAAAACTTTAGCAAAAAAGGCTGTTGTTTGTTTTAGATAGAGGCTAGACTTAGTATTGAAAATAAAAAAATAAAAATACAC
>CAMZKS010000046.1 GCA_947311285.1 uncultured bacterium
ATTATGGCCGTGTTTATGACGGTTGTAACGGTGTTTGGCATTGATACTAGATACTTAACCCCCAACGGCATTAATCTGCAGGCTTTGGCGGTAGTCTCGCTGCTTATTGGTATGCTGTCTTCTATTGTTTCGCTGTTTATGTCCAAGTTTATGGCTAAATGGATGATGAAGGTGCAGGTCATTAAAGATCCGCGCGGACACCAAGAAGTCGAACTCGTACAAATGGTAAAACATTTAGCCGATCAGGCGAACATTAGTATGCCAGATGTAGGTATTTACCCTTCAAATGAAATCAATGCTTTTGCTACGGGTTGGAATCGCAATAACGCCTTGGTGGCTGTTTCTGCCGGCTTATTAAACGCGATGAGTAAAGACGAATTAGAAGGCGTATTAGCGCACGAAATAGCACATGTAAAAAATGGTGACATGGTTACCATGGCTTTAATTCAAGGGGTCATCAATGCGTTCATTTTCTTTGGAGCCAAGGTAGCTGCTTACGCCGTTATGCAGTTTATGGGCAAAGATAACGAAGCCATTGGCGGTTTTGCTTATTACGGCGTTTCTATGTTGTTCCAAATTTTCTTTGGTTTATTGGCCACCCCTATTGTTATGGGCTTCTCTCGTTGGAGAGAGTTTGGGGCTGATTACGGTGGAGCTCAACTAAGTAGTAAGAAAAAAATGATTGCGGCCTTATCTTTTTTACAAAACCATCACGCAGTTGATAATCAACATAAATCTTTTGCCACCATGAAAATGAGTGGAGACCAATCATTTATGAAGCTTTTTTCTAGCCATCCACCAATGGAAAAACGAATTGAAGCGTTGCAATCAGCCCCACTTCACTAAAAAATTAGGTTTCCAGAAAGTGATTTGTTTAGTTAAAAAACTCGATCTACTCCCCCCTTCTATTCCCTTAATTTCACCTCCCCGGATTTAATCCGGGGTCTAGTCAATAAAGGATTCTTAATTTTCTGGATCCCTGGTCAAGCCAGGAAAAATATTACTATTTACCCGGACAAAACTTAGCTAAATCAGCGCCAATAGCGCTAAAATCTTTATCAAATTTAGCCGAAAACTGTGCCGCCAAGTCGTCGGCTCTTTTTTCAAAGGCAGCATTATCTGCCCAAGTATTTTTAGGATTCAGTACATTTGAATCTACACCTTTAATATTTTGCGGAACAGAAAAATGAAAGCGTTCATCATAACGAAATTTAGATTTTTCTAGTTCCCCTGATAAAGCCGCCTCCACTAAACGACGGGTTAAATTAATATCCATCCGCTTGCCGGTTCCGTAAGCGCCGCCACTCCAACCCGTGTTAATTAAATATACGTTTGCCCCGTGTTCATTAATTTTATCGCGCATCAATGCCGTGTACTGCTCTGGGTGTCGCACCATAAACGGCTCTCCAAAAAATCGCGAAAAAGCACTTTTGGGCTCGGTAATACCGGTTTCTGTTCCCGCTAATTTACTGGTGTATCCCATTAAAAACCAAAGCTGAGCCTCTTCTGCACTCAACTTCGCTACCGGTGGCAATACGCCATGAGCATCCGCCGTTAAAAATAAAATTGTGTGCGGATGGTCTCCCTTCGCTTCAATCTTAACATTTTGCATGACCGACATAGGGTAAGACACCCGCGAATTGGCCGTTAAACGATCGTCTGACACGTCAAAGCTCCCATCAGGGTACATCATTGCGTTTTCAATAATAACACAGTGCTCCGTGGTTAATTTTTCCATTTCAAAACTAATCCGATGAATCTCAGGCTCCCGTGTTTTATCTAAATCAATCAGCTTGGCGTAACAGCCGTTTTCAAAATTAGCGATACCATTATCACTCCAACCGTGCTCATCATCTCCAATTAAGGCTCGAGCCGGATCGGCCGATAACGTTGTTTTCCCGGTTCCCGACAAACCTAAAATAATCGCCGTGTCACCCTTTTCACCTTCATTCGCCGAACAATGTAGCGGTAAAATACCAGCCTCAACACAATAATAATTCATGGCCGTATAAACGGTTTTCTTAATCGTCCCTAAATAGGCGGTTCCCCGTACCAAGGCTCGATTATTTTCTAAATCTAAGGCCAAACATCGTCCTTCATTCTTTCTTAGATGCCCTTCATACTTAGTACTATCAACCTCATCATACGGCAAAACAATAATAGTTAACGCTCGGTTATTAAAAATACTGTTCTCAATATTTGCCGGCACTTCACGAAACATATTATCCGCAAAAACAGCGCCTAAAGTACGATCCGTTAAGAGTTTAACCGGTAAAGCGTACGAACTATCCGCTCCAATTACTCGGTCCAATTCGATGACTTCTGCTTTTGTTTCTAATAGTTTTAAGGATTCCTGCCACAAGTCTTCAAATACATTCGCGGGCATGGCATTGGCCGCACTTGAATCCCAATCGATTTGCGATTCCGATTCTCCCGATTTTACTAAGTAGGTATCGGCTGGGCAACGCCCGGTTGCATTCGAAGGATTCCACGTCGCCAACGCGCCCGTATTAGTTACTAAGGCCTCTTTTTTGTCGATTGATTTTTGAATCAACGTGGCTCGATCAGGATTTAATAATGTTTTCATGATTTTATTAAGGCGTTAAGAATGTAAAAAATTTAGCGACTAAGATTTCCGCCTGTGGTATTAATTTCCCGTCAGGTTGTACGATTCCACACAGATTTATACGAACTTTAAATTCGTCCTCACTTTGCATTAACACCGGCACGATATTTTGGGCCGCCATTAATTGTTGCGTATCGACTTTAGCGGGCAATAAGCGAAACATGCCACCGTAATTATCATCGTTAAAATAGCTTTTAGCCCAGTCTGGGGCATTTTGACGCCAGCAATCAGTCGCTGTTTTAATGGTTTGCAAATAATGTGCGTGTTTTTGACTAAGTATCTCTTGATCTGTCGCCATCGCTTCCCACAGCTCGCGAGTCACAGCATCGTCAAACCCCGTCGTGCCTCTTGCGGAAACACCCCCCACCCAGTTCAAATCGTCAAAATGCTCTTTATTTGGGTGCAAAATTAATACAACTCCTCCGGGTCTTGCCCCAAAAGTTTGAAAAATTTTAGTCGGTGACCACGCAATAATTGTGGGCTCGGTGGCCTTAGTTTGAAAGAGCCGTAACAGCTGTTTCTCCGCCTCACTGCCGGTAAAATATGGCAGATCAATAAAATTCGGTCGCTTCAGCTGATTATTAAGCTCAATAATTTCTGTGGCCTGCTCTAGACTCATTCGAGTTCCATCACCATTACGATTGGTCTGTAAAAACATAATCGCATCGGGCTCATTTAAGTCGTACTCATTTGATTCTAAATATTTTCTTTCTAGGCCTTGGGCTGAACAAAAGCTTTCATAGCCCGTCCAATCCCAACGACTAAACGCTCCATAACGAGGCCGATACCCCATAGAACGCAGTGCTGCTATTCCCACTGAAATAGCACCACTCCCGCCCCCTTTGGCAGCGACAACTGTTAAATTTTCGGACTCTAAACCTAAAAAATTAACTAAGAAAGATTTTCCCGCTTCGTATATCTGCGGATTAATAGGCTGATAACTATGCCCAGGCATCGTTCCAATGCCTAAATTAAGCGGCTTATCAAGAGACTTTGCAATTTGGCCGGCGGCGATGTTTGCATCCGGTGCAATTTTGAGAGGCGGAACTTTATGCATAAGAAATCATTAAATTTGAATCAACATTAACAAACAAATTCATAAAATTAAACTAAAAAGTAAAATTTTAAAATTTATATTATTATTTTTGTATTTTAATTATAAAAATTTGTCTATTAAGCTAAAGCCGAACTACAAAAAGACCTCGGCACAAAGCCTTTTGACAAAAACAGCCCCAAACGTACGATCAAATAGCTCTTTTTCTCATGCAAGGTCCCGTAGTTTAATGGAAGAACACCGGTTTGCGGAACCGGCGATCCAAGTTCGATTCTTGGCGGGACCACCAATAAAAACAACCTATGACCTCTAGTAATTTCTTTGCGAACACCTTTTACTTTTTCGGAAGCTTCGTGTTCATAGGCTACCTTTTACACATCGGAAAACCTTTTTTGCAGCCTTTTATCATCGCCGTAGTATTTTGGTATTTAATTATTTCTTTTGCCAAGGTTCTAAATCATAAATTTAAAAAATTTCAGCTACCAGCCCCATTGAGCCTGCCACTGGCCGTTATTATTTGTGGAGCTTTTCTTGCTATTACTTCCAGCATAATAGGCAGTAACATCGAGCAAATTAACGGAAAATTCCCAGAATATAAAAGAAATCTAACCGCTATTACCCAAAACACGCTAGATAAATATACCCCTAATTCTGAGCTCGATGCACGAACCTTTTTAAACACAAATGTGTACAACAAAATTGACTTAAGCGGACTCGCAGGAGATGCGGCCCGTACAGCCGGAGGCTTTGCCGGCAAAACGATCCTCATTTTAATCTACGTACTTTTCTTACTGATTGAATATAAAAAAATTCCTCAAAAACTAGAGCGCATTACTGCTAAGGGGAAAAATTACCGCCGTACGGTTGATATCTTAAAAGATATTTCACAAGACTTGAATTCTTATTTTAAAATCAAAACAGCTGCTAGCTTAATAACCGGCATACTTAGCTATGTTGTACTGTTAGGGTTTGGGGTCGATTTTGCTGCCTTCTGGGCCCTCCTTATATTCTTACTTAACTTCATTCCCACCGTCGGTTCAATTTTAGCTACAGCGTTTCCGGTACTCGTGGCCCTAGTACAGTTTCAAGGAGGTTATCAATTTTTTGCTATTGGCGGCACACTTATTTTTATTCAGATTATCATCGGCAGTATCTTAGAGCCCCGATTCCAAGGAAACACGCTCAACATAAGTCCTCTGGTTATAATCCTCTCACTCGCATTTTGGGCCACCATTTGGGGCGTTTTAGGGGCGCTACTGTGTATCCCAATTATGGCAATTTTAAATATCGTACTATCTAAATTTGAATCCACTCAATGGATCTCGCTTCTTATCTCTGCTGACGGAGAAGGTAAAGGCTACCAAAATTTTAAATGGCACAAACACATTAAATCACAGGTAAATAAGCTGAGGAGGTAAGCACTTTAAGCCGTTATCCTTCCAAACTTCCGTTTCCCAACCTTCAACACTTGCGCGGTCTCTGACAGCGACACTTCTATTTTTGAATCTTCTATTTTTTTACCATCAAGTGAAACACCGCCTTGTTCAACCATTCTGCGCGCTTCTCCATTCGAGTTTGCAAAGCCACAAACCTTCGTCATTAAATTCAGTATTCCAATGGAGCTTTCACCAACGCTAAACTCGGGCATATCAGCTGGTACTTCGTGTTTAACAAACTTTGTTACAAAGTCTTGGTAGGCGCTTTCTGCGTCCTGATTCGAGTGAAGCCACGTCACAATATGTTTAGCGAGTTTCACTTTCGCATCACGAGGAGAATTTTTAATTAACGCTTTAGCCACTTCCATATCGTCTTCGGTGAAAATTTCAAAATAGGTCATCATTTCCGCGTCTTTCATGCTCATTATTTTTCCAAACATATCATTTGGGGCTTCATCTAAAGCAATATAATTTCCATAAGATTTACTCATCTTACGCCCATCAGTGCCGTTAATAATCGGATTACTCAGCACCCATTTTTCTTTGTTTTTATAGCTACGAAGTAATGTTCGCCCCATCAACATATTGAAGGTTTGATCCGTTCCTCCCATCTCCAAATCTACTTCCATCGCCACTGAATCATATCCCTGTAGTAACGGGTACATGATTTCGTGACCATAAATTGGTTTCCCCGCTTTTAAGCGATTTTGGAACATATCACGCTCCATAAGTTGTTGTACCGTTACATTTGCGAGTAATTTAACTATGTCGGCATAATTTAGTGCATCTAACCAATCTCCATTATATTTAATGGTGATTTTATCAAAATCCAAAACTTTAGCCGCTTGGCGTTTCCAGTCTTCAAAGTTGGCTTTAATTTCATCGTCAGTCAACATCGGACGCGTTGAATCTTTCCCTGTAGGGTCTCCAATTCTAACCGTGCCATTTCCAATTAAAAGAATTACATTGTGTCCTAAATCCGCAAACTGCTGCAGCTTTCGAAGCTGCACTGCGTGCCCAAGTGTTAAATGCGCCCCCGTTGGATCAATTCCCAAATAAAGTTTTATTTTACGCTCAGACATTAACTTTGCTAGTGTTTCCTTTTTAGGGAGAACTTCTGCTACGCCACGACTTAAAACTTGATCAACAGTAAGGGTCATATTCAAAACTTAGTTGGTAATAGTCTAGCAAATCAAAGTAAAAACACTACCCTTTTACTTATACTATGAACCTGATAACTGACGCCCTCAAACATATCAACTATCGCGCTCCCGAGCGAGAATTTTATTATTGGTTACTACTTGGAATGGCTTTTATTCCTCTTGGAATTTGGCTTGATGACCAAATTTTCAACCACATTATGCAGTGGCAAACGCCTTTTTTAAACACCGTTATTGTGTTTTTAACCGAGTATTTTATTTACGCTTTGCTTGGTTTATTTGGAGCTGTAACCCTATTTCGAGTTTGGCACAATGAAAATAACCAGAGTCAACTGGTACCAGGTTGTTTTGCGGTACTAGCAACCGGCATTATTGCCTATGTTCTGAAGTCTTATTTCGCGACTCCACGCCCTTACCTAGACTTAGCCCTAACCCCTCTCGTCCCAGGTCATTCCTTCAGTTTCCCCTCTGGACATACGGCCGTTGCGTTCGCTCTTTTAATTCCGTTATGGCGCATTAACAAATGGCTTGGCATTAGTTGGTTTGTGTTTGCCGTATCCGTTGGATTCGCTCGGGTATACGAACTGGTTCACTATCCATCGGATATCGCCGCAGGTGCCATTTTAGGGGGCGTCGTTGGCGCGACATTTTCACACTCTGAAAGTATAAAACTCTTCAAGGTGTTGTGGAAGCAGCTTGAGTTCCGCCGACAAAGTTTTCATTTTGCTTGCGGATTTTTATGTGTGTTCTTGCACTGGGCTGGAGCGTTAAGGCTCCGATTTATTGGTGTCATTCTTGTAGCCGGATTGATTCTTTCGCTCGCTTCACAATACAAACAATTCCCACTTCTCGGCAAAATGCTCTCCTCCTTTGATCGCCCTCGTGATCAAGATTTTCCGGGGCGAGGGGCCTTTTATTTTTGCTTAGGTGTTTTTCTTACCTTTATGTTGTTTCAAAAAGAACAAATAAATATCGCTTATGCCGCGATTCTGATTTTAGCCGTGGGTGACAGTCTAAATCATTTATTTGCTAGTCAGGTGTACAAGTACAACCTCCCTTGGAATCGGCGAAAGAATATTGTAGGAATCATTATTGGGGTGAGCATGGGCACCCTGGCCGCACAATTTTTTGTACCAATAATACCCGCACTAATTGCGAGTACCATTGCCATTACCGCCGAAACGGTGCCGTGGAGAATTGGAAGGTTTTACTTAGATGATAACATTTTAGTACCGCTGCTGGCTGGCGTAATTTTATGGATTTTAGTTTAAGCCTTTGCCGCATCCGTAAACAATCTTTTCAAGAAAAACCCCGTATAAGATTTCTCTATTTGCGCCACTTCCTCAGGGGTTCCTGTTGCAATAATTTCACCTCCAAAATCACCTCCATCTGGGCCAATATCAACCAAATGATCACAACATTTAATAACATCTAAATTGTGTTCAATCACAATTACCGAATTTCCTTTATCTACTAACTGCTGTAATACGGTTAGTAATTTTTTAACATCTGAGAAATGGAGTCCCGTTGTTGGTTCATCTAAAATATAAATGGTTTTACCCGTTGATTTTTTCATCAACTCTGTGGCTAATTTAACCCTCTGAGCTTCCCCTCCAGATAACGTTGTGGCGCTTTGTCCTAGTTGAATATACCCTAGACCGACTTCAACAATGGCATCTAGTTTATGTTTAATATTTGGGAAATTATCAAAGAACTGAGCGCCATCTTCTATGGTCATTCTTAATACATCAGAGATTGATTTCCCCCAGTAGGTAATTTCTAAAGTCTCATCGTTATAACGTCGACCATCACAAATTTCACACGGTACAAATACATCTGGCAAGTAATGCATTTCAATTTTTTTAATTCCATCACCACTACAGGCCTCACAA
>CAMZKS010000047.1 GCA_947311285.1 uncultured bacterium
TGCGGGAAATAAAAGTGATTATGAAACGGTGTTAACGGTGGCTCCGGCCGCCCTTAGTTTAAGTGACTCAACAATTAATCCGGTAGCATCCAAAACTACTGGTGGGAAAAGTGCGATTATTGATGTAGAGAAAAGAGCGTCTTGTACTAGTAAGACCTTACTAGCAGATGGAAAAGATGAGTGTATATTAGAAGTTAATTTAAGAGATCGATTTGGAAATGTGGTAAAACCCGAAGAGGTGAGTGGCACCTTGACAATTAGTTTACCAACAGAGAATGTGGCAGAAAATTTAGATGCGAGTCAAAATGCTTACGGAGCTTTTTTAGCGGGGTTGTATTTTCCGGATAATAAGAAATCTATGACATTTGAGCTGCCGCAAAAGGATAAAAAAATTAAAGTAGGCTTGCGTGCCTACGTGCCTTCTTTAGAAAAGTTAGAAACTAAAACGCCGCTAATAACTAATACTCAGGTGGTCGCACAGCCCGTTCGAATTGATATTAAATATGAACCTGAAGAGGAAGCGGTTGGGGGGGCGGAAGTGACTAAAACTTTTGCACCCCTGTTTAGTCCTTGGGTGCAATTGTTAGCGTCCCCGGAAAACTCCATAGAGAACTATGTTCGCTTGCCTTTGAATCGTCCTGTTAAACTACCGCTAAAGCTTAGTAGTATTGTAGGGAAATCTTTGCCGAAAAGGTTAAGTCTTAATTGGGTGGCACCAGAGCTAGAGTCTTCGTGGCTCCAGTTTGAGGATGGTAAAGAGGGTGAAAAATCAACTTTAAAGGACTTAGTAAATGTAACCCAAAACCCACAGCCCTATAATTTAAAAATTTCACTGTTTCAGCCAGAAGGGAAGGATACAGAAACATTCTTTAGACTGCAACCACTTATTACTTATGCACAAAAAATAAATGGTAAGAATTTTGGAATACGTTACCCCGCTAGTATTTTACAGAGTAGCGACTTGGGTTTATTGCCACCGCTAACCCCCTTACTGTTAAAAACTTCAATTGAGGGGAAGTTGATTACCGAAACTAACCCGACTTCATCTTTTAACCTAGTGCTTTCGAGTGATGACAAATTTTTGTTTAACGACTGGCGGCGGCGAGCAAATCGAAACTTTATATCTCTTATTCGAGGGGAAGCCCCAAGAAGCGAAAGTACATTTAACCTAAATAAAGACTTTGGAAAAGATTCAGTCGCTTATTTCAAAGGAGGGACACTCACGCTTACTGGCGATGGGGCAGAAGATGAATCGCTGGTTTATGACGGTGGTGTAAAAACAATTATCGTAGAAGATGGTAACGTACTTATAAATCGTGATTTATTGTATAAAAGCACAGAAGATTCACTGGGTATTATTGTTATTAACAGCCGGCCAGGGGATTTAGAGCGAGGGCATTTATTTGTGAATCAAAGTGTGGGTAAAATTACAGGCAGTTACTTCTTAGATGGGGCTATAATTACGACTGACAAAAGAGCTGAACCAAGTGCGAGTGATATTATTGAAGACCGTGAAATGACACCAAATCAAGATCGCCGGGCGCCATTAGGCAATCAACTGATTTTAGAGGGAACCTTAGTTGCAAGAAATACTTTGGGAGGATCGGATCTTAGTCCTGCAGAGGGACCAAACGGACAAAAAGTACAACGAAAGCTCGCACTGATTTATGATCTAAATTATTTGAGACGCTACGAGCCACTGTATAATATGGAAGGCGAACGAGTGCTCGATAAAGATAATGACTTCTGTTACAAAATTAGTGATAAAGAGTGCTATCCAAACCCCGCGCCATTTGTAATTCGTTATGATGGACGGGTGCAAGCCTCTCCGCCACCAGGATTTGAAGTCGAATCTTAAGTTTTTAAATTACAATTCGCGGTAGTAGCCAAACTATTCTAAAATATGGGGGTGTATGGAAAATTTAATAATAGCGCTTATCGCTGGTGTAAGCTTGGGCTTCTTAATGACCTGGTTGAGTTTAAAACTTTTGCCATTATTTGGCGGGCTTGATTTTCCAGAGCGTTACGGGCTTAAACGAGATCGGTTACCGTATCCTGGTGGAGTCGTGTTATTTCTTCTATCGCTCATTGGATTAGCTTTATTGGCACCTCTTAGACCGCTGATTGTGCCAGTGCTTATTTTAGGGGTACTGAGCTTTAAAGATGATCGCACAACGGTAAAAGCGTGGCTAAGACTGATGGTACATATTTGGCTGGCACTGTTTATTGTGCTTCAAGGGGTGCAGATTTACTATGTAAGTAATCCCTTTGCCGACACTAACTTTGAGTTGGCCGCCTTATTTCCTATTATGGCGGTGTTGCTGACAATTGGCTGGATTGTGACGATTCAAAACGCCATGAATTGGTTTGATGGTTTGCCGGGTCTTAATGTTGGTATTTCTGGAGCGGGGTTTTTAACACTCGCTTTACTCGGAATTATCCGTCCAGAGCTATGGTATGATGCAAATCATATGCCACTCACGCTTATGAATCTTTATTTAGCGGGTTTGTGTCTTGGTGGCTTTTGGTGGTACTGGAAAGGGAAAATTGTTTTAGGTGATACGGGGTCACAAGTGCTGGGGTGGCTGTTGGCGGTCATGGCAATATTCTCCGGCGCTAAAATTGCAACAACGCTCTTGGTGTTAAGCTTGCCGTTGCTCGATTTTGCCTGGATAATATTTCGTCGAACCTGGATTGAAAAAAAGTCTCCGTTAAAAGGTGATTTATTTCATATGCATCACTTATTGGCGACCAGAACTAAAGGCGCACGGGTGACACTGTATTTAGTGGGTGGGTCTTTAGTGTTGGGGCTTGGGGCTGTATTTTTACCCGCTGATGCCAAGCTACTAAGTTTTTTATTAGTGGCGGTAGCCATTTTGATTTTAAATTGGCGATTGTGGCGGCAACATCAAAAATAAAAGCCTCAAGTGTTTAAACTTGAGACCTTAGAATCCTAAATTTCGACAGACCTAGGTCAATGACGCTTGGTAAATACTTTCAATACTTTCGTCTAACATCGTTGTAAATTCTTCATCGGTTTGTTTCGCGTTCAATCCTTGGCTCAAAGCGCGAGAGAAACTAGCCACCATGCCGTTGTTTTCGCTTAAACGCTGGTTGGCTTCTTCTCGGCTGTATCCACCAGAGAGAGCCACAACTTTGACCATGTTAGCATGAGCTTGGCAGTCGGCGTAGTGATTAGCAGTTTCGGGTAAGGTTAATTTAAACATTATTAATTCATCGGCACTGAGTGTTTCGAGTGCGGCTAGTAGCGCGTCTCGTAATAATTCTTCACAATCGGCTTTATCGCTCGCGTTAATATTAACTTCTGGCTCGATAATTGGCACGAGTCCATGAGCGCAGATTTGTTTTCCCACCTCAAATTGCTGTGCCACAATCGCTTTAATTCCGTCTGGGTTAGCGCTATTAATAGTCGATCGCATTTTAGTGCCAAATATTCCAGCCGCCTTAGCTCGGTTAAGTAAATCATCTAACTCTGGCATATCTTTCATCAGTTGCACGCCATTAGCTTCATCGGCTAAGCCTTTATCTACTTTTAAAAATGGAACGACATTTTTTTCTTCCCATAAATATTGTGAAGTGGGCTTACCTTCAACCGTTCGATCCATTGTGTTTTCAAATAAAATGGCCCCTAAAATACGTTCTCCCGTAAAGCTATTGTTGGTCATAATGCGCGTTCGCATTTCGTGTACTTTAGTAAACATTTCTTCCTCACCGTTGTATTCGTCTTCTTCTACGCCATATACTTTAAGCGCTTTTGGGGTAGAACCACCACTTTGGTCGAGAGCGGCGATAAAGCCGTGGCTTGAGCGAACTTTTTGTAATTGATCATCAAATACGGTCATTGAAAGTTGTGGATTATTTTCAAATCTATTTTCTAAAATTTTAGGATTTTGGGCAAGTTAAAAACGGTAAACACCACAAAAAACCTCGTAGAGGTTAAAAAAGTACAGATCGGTTAAATAAAAAGATAGGGTTGGAGGTGAGAAACAGGTTGGCAGCCAGTTCTCACCTCCTTTGCTCTTTTAGTAATGGTTCCAATTTTACGAAAAGAGCACTAACTAGCTAAATTGGCCCCGGAGGAGCTCGTACTAGTTAGGCGACCTCGGACTCCACAGGCCCTGGTCGGCCATTAGTTTGGGAGAAGGTTAAGGAGGACTGCACGCCATCACTTCAACCTCAAGTGTGGGGGGGGAAACACCCAGAACCAATGGTTCTGCTCCCGTCTCTGTTGTCATGGCGTTGACAAGCTGACAACAGAGATACGTTAAAGGCGAAGAGCCTTTGTTATAGATCTCACTCGACCCTAAAAGGGGAATGAGTCCGTCTGTTTAGATATAAAGGTTTATGAAAGGAGGGGTCTATATCTAAGACAGACTTTCACAACTCAACATTCAGCCCGATAGGCCTTACTGGAGTTTGTGATAAGAATAAGTTGATGGATTTGCAGCTCTATCGGGCTGTTATAAAGGGCCACCAGAAGATGGCCCTTTAAAGTTGGTTTAAGCAGTTGTTATTGTGTTCGTGCTTTGATTGCCGCCATGACCATGAGGCCTAGGAAACCAATAAAGATGAAACCACTAACGAATTCCATTGTATTTGTCGGCAGGAATACCCAACCGGTAATCCATACAATGTTTGTCCAGGCTCCTTGGAAGTAGAAGCTTTTGGCTGCAACAGCAGCCCACTGTACTGGTGAAACTTCTAACTTAGCAGCAATAGCAAAGTTAGGAAGATTAGCCGGAATCAGTGCGAACCCTCCGAAGAGAGCGCCAAGGACTACGGCAATAGCCATGATGTCACCGTATCGAGGGTCGACGGCTTGGAAGCCGGCGGCCACAGTAATACCTACCGCGATGAAAACGCGAGAGGCAAGGGCGTTGTCTGCGAAGTGGCTGGTAAAGCCTGTAGCGTACCACAGAACAATAGCCACGCAGAAGACGATCCCATCAAATGGAAGACCAAGACCTTGCAGCCAAGGAACAAGAACCGTTGGAATACCTCCACCAGTCCAAGTTAGCAGTGGATCAATTTCTTGTCCGACTACTTCCAAACTCGCCAAAAGTAAGGCGAGGATGATGGGTTGCCAGGTGTTGGTGAACTCATCTCCATGTCCAGAAAGACCGTGGTCTTTCAGGGCTAGAACGATGTTAAGTAAGCCAACGCCTGCATTGATTCCCCAAACAGTATGTGAGTGGGGAGCAATGAAATTAGCGGCAATAACGGCCACCAAAAGAGCCAGTTGCCAAGTAAAGCTTCCGGCAGGATAGTCTTGATTTGCAGTACCCTCGATGAGGTTGCCAACTTTTTGGGAGATCACAAACACGGATAGCACGCAACCTGCACCCACAAAGACCAGTAAGTCTAGCAACGTCCAGCCAAAACTGGTTTGCAAGACAGCGGCAATAATGAGAATCGGCGGAGCAGCGAACCATGTGAGTCCACCACCATAGCCAATCAAGGCACCAAGTCCGGCGGCCACGATAGGACGCTTTTCTTTGGATACGCGGTCTCGAACATAGGTCGAGATAACGATGGCGACAGCCGGTTCCCCGGCGAGAGAGCCGAGCAAACTACCAATTGAGATCGCTATTCTCAGCCCGAATAGGCGCTCAAGAGTCGCGAGTAACGGCATCATGTTCATTGTCGCCAAACGGGCGGCAGACATGATTCCGAGTAGTGTTAACGGCTCCGCAATTGGGATTGTAAAGCCGTCGGTAGGCATTGGGTGAGCAAAATCAGTGTGGAAGTAAATGTGTTCACCTCCAATAAAAATAGCGCCAAGAATGACGCCAATACCTACCATAATGCCGGCAATTTCGCCTTCATTATGGAGAAAGTGGAAGGAGTTACCTAGCCAACTTTTTTTCCACCAACGTTGCATTCCGTTTTGCCCCACAGGGTGGAGCAATAGTTCTGTTTTTGCTAAGCCATTCATAGCAAGAAGAATGACTGCAAGAATTATGCCACCGGAAACTCTATCAAAATGGTCAGAAAAAGGGCCAGTGACGACTTGTGTCGACACTAATTCACTAAAAGCGAAATAGGCGGCATAAAGGCAGGAGGCAAGACCTACTTCAAGAAACCAGTGCCGCATTCCTGCAGCCCAGTTTTTTGGCTCATAATGAGTATTATTATCAGGCACAGTGTGTCCTTTCATTATTTGCCCCGTCTTCAAGCGGAGCTTTTTTGTTAAAGTTTAGCCTTGCGGCCTGTGAATTTGAACCGCAAGGGGTTCGTCTAGTTTTTAAAACTAATGCGAACCCCTCGCAGCTATAAAATTATTTTAATTAACCGATCTGTAAAAGAGCTGAGTTTAGCATAAAAACTAAACCACAAAAAATAATGTTAAGAATCCGTGTGTACAGCGGTATTTGACATCGAGTAACAAGGTTTCATTTAACATTAAAACACTGATACCCTTCAAAATAAAAATATCAAGTGTCAAATTCGAGATTTTAGACCTTAGAACTAACTAAGATTGGGAACAACTGGTAGTTGTTTTTCTTGAGATATTACTTAATATTGAGACTCATGGATATTTTTGACCTGTGGAATCAAATTAAAAAAAGTTTGGGTATCAAGCCTCGGGTTATGTACGTAAAAGAGCGTGATGTAGTTTTTTTAAAACTGGGTAAAAACGTAGGACATGAACAAGATGGTACTGGAAAGAATTTTCTGCGACCGGTAGTTGTAATTAAAAAATTTAATAACAGGTTTTTCTGGGGCGTGCCGTTAACCACTCAACAGAAAGATAATGCTTATTATTACGCTTTAATTTCTTATCACAAGCATCCAGGTTGGGCTATCTTGTCGCAAGGGAAAACTTTTGATGTAATGCGAATACAGCATAAGATTGGAATCGTTTCAAAAGTGGAATTTATAGCATTAAAAAAAGCTATTTCCAGTGTATTGGATTTAGCTTCTTAATTTTTTTAGTCTCTGCCCAAAGACAGAGAACGAGCCCGAAAGCATTTGTATCCTCACTATAATCGAAAAACTGCCTATCGTCAAATCAACTCATGAAACTTTCATCTATCCCTAAAAACCCACGCATTCTTCTTTATGGCTACGGCCTAGAGGGGAAGAGTAGTGAGTCTTGGGTGCAAACGCATTTAGAACCAAGTGTTATTGAAATTTACGAAGATCAATCAGGTGAAACACCGAATTGGGATAACTTTGATTTAATCATTAAAAGTCCGGGGGTTGCGCCTGATAAAATTCCAGAAACCGTATGGCCGAAAGTGACTTCAAATTTGCGCTTATTATTTGAGAATTTAACTGAACCACAACGGGCTAAAATGATTGGTATTACCGGGTCTAAAGGGAAATCTACTACCGCTAAGTTTACACACCAACTATTTAAAACTTCTGGTTTAAAAAGTACTATTATTGGGAATTTCGGTGTTCCGGCTTTAGATATTTGGGATAATTTAGATAATTTAGACTACTTAGTGGCCGAGTGTTCTAGTTTTCAGTTGTACGATTTAAAATCTTCGCCTAAATATGCATTATTTCTTAGTTTTTTTGCGGATCATTTAGAGTGGCATAACCAGTCTGAAATCGATTACTTTAAAGCAAAAGAAAATTTATGGGCCCATCAGCAGGAAGGCGATGAACTCTTTTTCCCAAATAGCTTACCTGCAAATGTGGTGTTAGGCTTAACACTTGGCGCCGCCCATAAAAGGTTAACACCGGCCATTATCTCAAAGCCGGTTAAAACGGATTTTTTTCCAACAGAATCAAACTTGCAGGCGCTACATTTCCGGCAAAATTTAGGCACAGTTTGGGCGCTAGCGTTAAAACTGGGGATACCAGATTTAGAGATTAATTGGCTCCAAGCCGCGTTAGACTTTGAACCCATAGAACATCGCCTAGAAAAAATACGAGTGTTTAATGATTTTACGTTTATTAATGACTCAATTGCCACCAGCCCGGACGCAACACAGGCTGGGATTACCTGGTTGGGTGACAAATTGAGTACACTTATTTTAGATGGAGCTGATACCGGCGTGGGGGATTTCAATGATTTGGTGACCACCTTGTTAGTAAAATCACCAGGGGCTTTAATAGTTCTAATAAAATCACCCATAACTGATAAATTTTTAGCCGTTCCTGAATCTAGAAATTTAAACCTTAAAATAATCGATAATTATGAAATGGCAATTGAGTTAATTTTAAAAGAGGCGAAACCTGGTGTTGTGCTGTTTAGCCCGGCCGGAAAAAGTTTTAATCGCTTTAATAATTACGCTGAGCGTGGTACATTTTTCAAAGCTATTATTTTAAATTTAAAAGCATGAAAAGAACGGCTAAGATTCAAAAAGCCTTACAGGCACATTATAAAATAGCCATTGTTTATGACGAAAAAGACGATGGTCATTTTGTACAAGTGATTTGTGCTGATGATTTGTTTTCTGGCCTAAGCCTCCTTAATCGCACTCGCGCTATTAACCAAGTTATCATGCCTTGGCACAACTTAGTACATGCCTGGAGCGTTAAAGGCTTTACCTTGGACGAGTGGGCGACTAAAAAAGACACGGCGGAGTATCAATTTTGCAAGCATTATCCTAAATCCTAAATATGGCAGAACTTTATCCTCATGCTGATATTAAAAAAATCATCACTACTAACTCGATTGTTATTTTTGGGAAAGGTGAAAAAGCACAGCCTCTTTGTGGGTTCACGGCGAAAGTGCAAACGTTGTTTGATGAACTTGGGTTAGACTATGAGATGGTTAACATTCTGAATGATCAGAGTTTGCGTACAGAGATGAAAGTTTTCTCTGATTGGCCGACCTTTCCGCAAGTCTATTTAAATGGTCAGTTTCTTGGTGGTTGCGACATTGTTCTTGAAATGCAGGCGAATGGACAGTTTGTGGTGGAATAAAAAATGAGACCAGTATCCAAAAGGGCGACGGGTCTCATTTTTTTTGCTAGTACTTCAAGAACTTCGCTACGGATTTAACAACCGCTTCAGCTTGTTCAATAGTAATTCCAATTTCGGCTAATTCCTCAGCTTTAAGACCTTCAAATTGTTTAACTTGAGAAAGCCCCATTTCGGTAAGCGTGGCAATAACTTCAGCATCAACCCCCTCAAGGTGGTTAATGGTAACTTTATAAGAAACTTCTTTTTTGATTTTTTCTTTAGCTGGTCTCGCAGCCATATCTTCTTCTTCCATTGGACCATCATAGGTGATCACATCGACTTGCATATTGATGAGGTTTCCAGCAAGGCGAACATTTTGTCCTCGTTTACCAATAGTAATAGCTCGTTCTTCTTCTCGTACAAAAATCTTCACTCGATTTTCACCTTTATCACCGATAAAGAACTCAACCTTGGCAATCTTTGCCGGAGATAGTGCGGCTACGAGTAGTCGTTTAGCGTCATCATAAAATTGAATCACATCTAAGCGTTCGTCGCCGACTTCTTCCATGACCGAATTAATTCGTGACCCTTTTTGCCCTACAAAGGCCCCAACCGAATCAATGCCGTTATCTTCTGATGCCACTGATATTTTACATCGAACACCGGCTTCGCGAGCAATTTTTGCAACATAAACGAGGCCTTCTCTCATCTCTGGGATTTCTTGCTCGAATAAAGCAATAATGAATTCGTTGCTGGCTCGAGTAATTCTTAGTTGTGGCCCTTTTGGGGTTAGCTCAACTTTTTCAAGTAATACTTTAATTCGTTGTCCAGTAAAAAATTTCTCACCGGGAATTTGTTGTCGTCTGTGGAGAATTGTCGCCACGCCTTCAACTTCAATTAAAGTCGCGTCGTAATCGGCTTTTTGTACACGAGCAGTAATAAGCTCGCCCTCTCTATCTTTGAACTTTTGAAATAACATTTCTCGTTCGGCTTCATTTAATTTCTGTGAAATTACTTGTTTGGCGGCCTGGGCGGCAATTCGTCCAAAACTTTCATGCATTTCAATTGGCACAAATACTATGTCTCCCTCAGTCGCATCTGGGCGAACAATCTTGGCGTCTTTAAGTAAAATATCTAAATCGTGATCTTCGATCTTTGGAACGACTTCTCGTTCCTCGAAGATTCGGATTTGAGTGATATCATCTCCAAGTACTACTTTGATGGTTTGACGCTGAGAGCCAAAATCTTTTTTGTAGGCAAGAGCGATAGCTTTTTCGATAGCGTCGATGACGATATCTTTATTTAGATTTTTCTCAGCGCATAGCTGGTTAATGGCCGCTTGAAGTTGACTTTGCATGAGAGGGTGGGAAGTTTAAGAATTAGGGTTGAAAACGAAGACTCTGAAGAATCAGAGTAAGCTTAACAAATGGCTTATAAACACCCAAAGTCTCGCTTAAAAAAACCGATGATCTAAAAAGATTATCAGTTAAGTACGAATCCATTGTGAGTTTCGGCTGGGTTTTGTCAACTTTATTTCGGCTGACCGAATTGCGGATGTTAAATTTAGACTCTTTAGTTAGAAGAGGTTACCATTGCGAATGATGAATTTAGAAAACTTGAAACGTTTATATGATGAGATTTTTAGTTTAAATGAGCTTTATGAAAGTCGAGTTTTAAGGGCCACATTGGCCGTGCTTTTATTTTCTTATTTTTTAACTTTTAATGTTTGGATTAGTGAATTTCGATTTACTATCGAGGCGGTTAAAGAGGGGGCTCACTTGTGTTGGCCGTATGCTCAAAATTGTGGTGATTGGTATTTTTTATCAGGACTCCCTTATGGTATACCGCGAACATATTTTACATGGGGCTATTTGCCTTAATGGGGTGGAGCGCTTTAAGTATGTGGACTGGCAGATGGCGAACGGCCCACGCTTTAATATGGCCGCTTTTTATTTGGAAGGTTGCAATGGTCTTGTGGTTGTCTATGGCACAAGTGGGGAATTATGAATACTATCATATAGTTTTTAGTGTGATTTTACTGGCGTTACCGCATAAGCTATTCTTTTTGAAATTTAGTTTAGTGTGGTTTTATTTTTTATCGGTGGCAGCCAAAATTCACCCAACGTGGACGCTGGGGCTTTACTTTAGTAGTTTGAAAACGGGGCTGCCAGTTTTGCCTGATGCGCTGATGCCTATTTGGACAAACGCCGTTATATTCATGGAAATGATTGCGGCGTGGTGGTTGCTTGGTCCTAAAGGAATATGGCAACGCCTAGTGTTTGCCTTCTTTGTGTTTTTTCATCTGTATTCAGGCGTATTGGTTGGATATCGCTACCCGGCCACAGTTTTACCAACGCTCTTTATATTATTTGGACCTTGGTATGAGCACACTAAAATTCCGAAAGGCTGGAAAACAATTTTTGGTTGGACACTGATCGGGGTGCTGGGGATAGGGCAGTCAGTATCTCATTTTATTCCAGGCGACGAAAAATCAACTATGGAAGGTAATTTTTATGGGCTTTACATGTTTGAGGCAAATCACCAATGTGTAGAAGGCGCAACTATTTATAGAAAAAATGCAGAACCTGAAATTTATAAGAAAGAGAGTTTTCAGGCGAGAAATCGCTGTGATGCTTATAGAGTTTGGTTTAAATATAAACAACTTTGTAAGAACGACATGAGTGTTGACCGCGTGGCGGTTGAGTTTGACCATTCTATTAACGGAGGCCCATTCTACCGTACGATTGATGTGCCGGATATCTGTGCCCTAGAGTACAAGCCCTTTGGCCATAATGAATGGATTAAAACCGATAAAGATGGCGCGAAGCTGATGGGATACCCAATGCGAAATTATTATTATTAAACTATGCCAGAATCAATTATTGTGCCGGTTGTCGATAGTAATTATGATCTGGCTTACTTAAGCCCATTTCAGATGGCGTTAGCCCCTTATGAAGTGTGGTGGACGTTGTTTTTATGGATCACATTTGCGGTTGTTCTTTTTTATAAATTTTATCAATATTTAATTGATCCTTATTTGCATGAAACGGTCTAAGAAAGAGAAACAGTTGCAAGTACGTATTAAAGATTCGGGTTTAATGCGCTCAAATGAGAATGACCTAGAGGCTGTTATTATTCGGTCTGGTCATGGTGGTCGTCAGGTTTGGTTGTTTGATTTGAGAGCCCTAATGACTCAGTCAGATGATCTTAATTTATTGTCTGAAGTGTTTTGGGAAAAGATGTCCGATAAGTGGCCGTTTCAAGTGGGCGGTTTAGAGGTGGGGGCGATCCCACTAGTGGCTGCGATTGTGATGAAAGGACGTGAAAAAAAACTAAAGGTAAACAGTTTTATCGTTCGCAAATCACGCAAAAAGTCAGGACTTTGTAAGCAAATTGAAGGTACTCTTACAGATGAACCGATTATTATTGTTGATGATTTAATTAACTCCGGTCATTCTATGCGCCGAGTTATCGCAGCAGTAGAGGAAGAAAATAAAAAAGTGAGTCATGTTTTTACCTTTATTGACTTTCAGACCGATACGGCGAAAGCACTTATGAAAGAAGCTTCGATTAACTATGAAGGAGTTTATAAATTGGGGGATTTTGATATTTCAATGGGATCGAAGAAGCCGGCCATGTTTTTCGAAAAAAACACTTTAAGTACCGATTGGGCGTATCAACCACCGACGCCTAATTATGTGTTTAGCGTACCGCATTCTGGACCTGTTTTTGATGACAAAAATGTTTATTACGGAGCGGATAACGGCTACTTTTATGCGGTAGATAAACGTAGTGGTAATAAGCGGTGGGAGTTTCAAACAGGAGATTCGATAAAAGGTATATTTTCTTCACCGGCACTAACAGAGAAAGGAGTTGTATTTGGCGCTTATGATGGCAGTGTTTATCACTTAAATCGCAACGATGGTTCCGTTATTTGGGAAGCTCCGGTAGCTGAATATGTCGGCTCTTCTCCTTGTTTGGCACCAGAATTAAATTTGGTATTTATTGGGTTGGAACATAGCATTTTTAATAATCATGGTGCATTGGTAGCTTTGAATTTAGAAACGGGAGAGAAGGTGTGGGAGCAGTTTACGAAAGAGTATATGCACTCTACGCCAGCTTATTGTGCAGATGGACGCTTAGTAACAGTTGGGAGTAATGATGGGAAAGTTTTATTATTTGAGGCTAAAACTGGGAGAAAGCATTGGGAGTTTGAAATGAAAGGCCCGTTAAAAGCGGCACCTACGTTTGATCTTAAGCGACGCCAGATAATAGCGCCTTCGTTTGATAAAAATTGTTATGGTATTGATATTGATACTGGCGCAGAAACTTTTAGATTTAGCGCTGGGCATGTTTTTTATAATACGGCTTTAGTGGTGGAGGACCGAGTGTATGTTGGTAGCTGTGATAAAAATTTTTATATTTATGATCTAGAAGCTAAGAAATTAGTGAAAAAAATGCCAACAACAGGCCGAATTTTATCACACCCACAATTGATAAACGGCGACATTTGGTTTGGCTCGAATGATGGCGGTGTTCGACAAATAGACTTAGATGGGGACTATAAAGGGGGCACTATTTTGCCAGAACGACCGGTAACACCCATAATTTATGATCCAGAAATTGATCGTTATTTTGTCGTAACAATGGGAAACTATTTGGTGTGTATGAAGACGCGTGAAGATTAATTGAAGAAAAGGAACTGCCATTTTTTCCAGTTAGGTTCTTCGTTTTTAATTTTTAGCACCTGGGCTCGTGCGGCTTCTGTTGGTAGAATTTCTAGTTTTTCTTCAACAAGAACTATTACTTGTTCACCTGGTAATTTTTTACCCATCTGCATTTTAGCTTCTTTTTCCAGACGTTGAGGCGTTTTTAAATAGGCTAAATGTCGATTTTTATCATCAATTTCAGTTTGTAGTTTTTGGTTGGTCAAGTGAATTTCGTCAATTTCAGCTTTAACTTTTCGTGATTCATGTAAAAAACTGGCGATAGAATACAGTAACCAAAACA
>CAMZKS010000048.1 GCA_947311285.1 uncultured bacterium
CTAATACCACCGCCTCAAGCTTAGAAGCTGCGGCATTATTGCAAAGCATTGGCGCCAAACAATCGGATATTATCGAACACTTGTTTAAACAAAAATCATTCAACACCCTTAAGGTGTGGGGACGAATTTTCTCAATGCTAGAGCTAGACCCGGTGCATCGTTTTGCTTGGGCCAAAATTACTCAAACAGATTTAAATCAACTAGAAGCTACCAGTGCTGACGTTGATAATATTACCGCTGAAATATTACGATATACCGAAGATATCGACATTGCGGCCTTAGTGCTCGAAGAAACCTCCGGCACAACCGTTCAGTTAAGAAGTAGAAATCTAAACCTGCAATGGGACGAAGCCTTTGCCGGGAAACACGTAAAAATTGTGGAACACGGTATCAATATCAAGTTTGAAGAGCGTAACGCCAATAAGATTACCGATCAAATTTTGCAAACGCTCAGCCAATGGCAAAAAGAGCGATTACAATTACCGGCTCAAACCGCTATTACCACAATAAAAGCCGCCGCCCCAAGCACTCCATCTCCAGCCATTCCGGTTGAAATCATTCAAGCTAAAACCCCCGTACGAGCGACGCCTCCAGCCGAAGTTCCCTTCATTGCTCCTTCTCAAAAAACGGTTATTAAAAATTTAGCTCCAGAAGATTCATCCCTTCCACCGGGCACTCAGGCCGTCGAAGTCGTGATTGAAACCAAAGAAAAAGGCATTCCCGATTGGCTTAAAAAGTCTTTTCCTAAAAACTAAAGTACCACCCCTTCCGTTCCCCTCCTACTCTAGGAGGGGCTATAAATTCGCTTGTTGAAAAAATATTCTAAATCTGCTATAATAGTCTAATAAAAACAAAAAACATGTACGATTTCACCCTGCTTCCAAAACTTATTAACGCCTCTGGCGGTATGGACGATGTGAAAAAACGTTGGCTACTCGATAATTTAGACCGCATGAGTGACACCAAGAAAGCCGAGATTTTTGATATTTTAAAAAATGAACAAGAAAAAAAGAACGTGGTTTATAAAAAATTAATGTCGAAACGTAAAGAGTACGAAATGAAACGTGCTCAAACGATTTATCGTTACATTGAACGGAAAGTAAATGAAGAAGAAGAATCGACGATGGCCGATATTGATAAAGAACTTGAACTTATTTAAACATGGCAATTAAAACACCAGATCAACAACAAAATTTAGAAGTTGGCAAAAGAAGTGCCGATGGTAATTTAGGCGAAACGGTTGACCAGAATGGTCAAATGGAAGCCCGTCTTGACCAACCGCTTAATCCTACTGCCGATAAATTCGCAGAAGATTATCCAACAATAACATCCCCCACAAAGGTTAATGGTCACATGCATCAGAAATCTTGGGTATCAACTAGCGGTGGGACATTTGAAATAGATCAATCCAGACTAAAGGAAGCTCAAGGCCGTGTTGAAGCCAGTGAAATACAAGCTAAAATCAATGATGAAGTCGAAGGTTTAGAAGCAGAGGCAGAAGGTAACATCGCTGCTAACTCTGCTAGTATTCCACCATCTGAACCCGAATCAGCAGAAGTAGCAGAACTAGATGGTGGCTATCAAGAAGCCACTAATGTCGCCTCGGCCGAGATTGCGAGTATTAACGGTGGTGTTGCCGAGGAAATGAATGCGGCACTCGTCCAAGCCGGTTAAAGCTCCGTTTTATAATCCGGACTGAGTAAGTGAAAACAGGTAAAAGGACTTGAGGTTTCATTTGGAGCCACATTCATAAACAATTTGTAGCCTTCCAGACCTAATTGCTGAGAAACTGATTTGGCGACCCAAAACAAATTTCCAAACGCCTCTAAGTTTGTTTCCCGAATATCTAATCCAGAGACTAACTCGGGGTCTTTTAGCTGAATCACTACGTGCTGATCACAAACAGGATTTTCATGCTGGTAAGCGATAGTAGCTTCATCTTCGTAGTAAACGGTGTCCGTAGGCATACTACAATCAAGCTCTGGAGCGTAATCGCTACTGAGTTGATGTAAATGTACCCGAGGCACTACTTGCCCCCCTAACGTCCCCACATTCATATGTAGTTTATAAGTGTCTAAATCTTCCAAATCACTGACATATTTAGCCGCTAAAAATAAACGGCCAAAAATTTCTAAATTCTCACTATGTACGTCAAATCCAGTAACCAATCCATCAACCTTGGGGACCATCAGCGCATGAAAACGAGCTTTCGGATTAATGTCCTTAAAAGCCATGGTGTATTCATCTTCATACACAATATCCGCCGGAGCTTCTCCAGTAATTATCTGCCTGAATACATCTTCTACCACAAAATCCATAAGGAAACCTCATTATTAAAATTCAATTCAATTGTAAGAAAGGCAAAATGATTTTACAAACAGTCTGACCTATTTTAACATGTTTAATGTTAATAAAAAACGCGTTTACAGTGACACTGGTGGGATAAAATCTTGATTTGAACACTCTAAGTTTAAGCTCGTAATTATGTAATACTACTCTTTTTAAGTAAATCTCAGACTAAATGATCGGAGCTCAAGCCCTTCTCAAAGCCTTGGAGAACAATGCGGTAACTGAAGTTTACGCCTATCCCGGTGGCACCGTGTTGCCTATTTACGATGCCATGTCGGGTTCAAATATTCGACGAATATTAGTACGACATGAACAAGCTGCCGCTTTTGCCGCACAAGGATATTCTCGCTCAACCCAAGGTGTTGGCGTTTGTTTAGCCACTTCTGGTCCGGGAGCGACAAACCTCGTCACGGGTATTGCCGATGCCATGCTGGACTCCATCCCAATGATTGCGATTACGGGTAATGTGTTTAAAGAACTGATTGGTTCTGATGCTTTTCAAGAAACGGATATTGTGGGTATTTGTGAGCCCATTGTTAAGCATTCTTATTTTATAGAATCCGCCAACGATATACCCCGTGTAGTAGCCGAGGCTTTTCACTTAGCGCAAAGTGGGCGTCCGGGCCCCGTGTTAATTGATATTCCTAAATGCCAACAAAACGCGGTAATCTCTGCGGAAATTCAAAAACAGATAGAAAACAATGACCTCGTTGAATTAGATTTACCGGGTTATAAATTACCACCGGCGCTGGATACAGACCAAATAAACGCCGCCGCACAGTTGATTAAAAACGCAAAAAAACCTGTCGTTATTTATGGTCACGGAGTGATTTTATCTAATGCTGAGGCGCACTTAAAAGAATTTCTAGAGCAAACTAAAATACCTAATGTTTGGACATTACACGGTATTGGCGGTTACGATAACACGCAAGATTTGAGTTTAGGCATGCTGGGTATGCATGGAACTGGAACGGCTAATTTCGCCGTTCATCATTCGGACTTAGTCATTGGAATAGGTATTCGTTTTGATGATCGAATTACCGGAAAATTAACCGAGTTTAGCTTGAACAAAAAATTTATTCATTTTGATATTGATTCGTCTGAATTTAATAAGAACGTACCGGCGGCTGTTTGTCTGCACGGACAAATTAGAGACACACTCCCCGCCTTAACTAAAACCCTTGAAACGGGTATCGGAGAAACGTGGCAAGATTGGAGCCAAGATTTAGTGCTTAAAAAAGCCGCTTGGCCATTATCAACCGGACCAACCGACCGATTAACCGAAATTGGAGTGATCAACCAACTCTACGGATCATTAGGCGAAGAAGACATTGTGCTTACCGATGTAGGACAACACCAAATGTGGTCGGCGCAAAGATTTTTTCCTAAAAAATCACGTAAATTTCTGACCTCAGGTGGTTTAGGCACCATGGGCTTTTCTCTGCCTACCGCGATGGGCGCCACTTTTTCAGGGCATCCGGTTTGGTCCATTTCGGGTGATGGGGGCTTTCAGATGAACAGCCAAGAATTGGCCACTATTGCCCAAGACAACCTACCCGTAAAGATTATCATTCTTAATAATTCTTTTCTGGGTATGGTGCGCCAATGGCAAGAATTATTTTATGATAAAAACTACGTGGATACCCCCCTTAAAAATCCTGATTTTGTTAAGCTCGGTGAAGCCTACGGGATTCCAAGTTTTCGCGCTGAAACCCTAGAAGAGTCTGCCAAATTGATAACCAAAATGAAAGATTTCGACGGTCCTATTTTAGTTGAGTTTAAAGTTTCAAAAGAAGAGAACGTTTTCCCGATGGTGCCGGCTGGAGAAAGCCTTGGAAATACGATGCTGGGAAGAAATAAAAAAATTGATAAAGCTTAAACCATGAAAGAACGATTTATTTTGCTGGTAGTAACGCGTAACGCTCCGGGCGTGTTGTCTCGAGTTTCAAGCTTGTTGCGACGCAAGCTGTTTAACATTGACTCACTCACCGTCGGCCGAGCTATCTGTAATCGTGAGTCTCGTTTTACGATTGTGATTGAGGGCAATAAAGTTGAGGCCAATAAAGCGGCCTTACTGATTGAACGACTGGTTGAAATACGATCGGTTAAAGTGATGAAGCCCGAACTATGCCTCCGTCGTGAAATCGTTTTAGCCACCGTTAAGGTCGATTCACCAGCCCAAACCAAAATTTTACATGAAGCCGAAGACGCTGTTTTAAGCCAAGAATTAAGCCAAAATGGTAATTTAATCACCATAGAGCTCATTGATACTTCGCAAAAGCTTGATGCTTTTTTAGTTAAAATTGAAGCCTCAAGCATTGAAGTCATTGATTGGGTTCGAAGCGGCGTTATCGCCATGGAGCAAGCCTAGTTGTAAAAAGGCCTTAAATCAGGTATAATACACTGAAATGAAAATTACTCCCATTGGCATCAGCGCTGCACTAGCAGCCTTTGTAGTAGCTATTATGCCCCCAGAAGTAATGGCTCAAGGAATCTCAATTTTACCTCCAGACGGAACCATTGAGGGTATGAATATTGCTAATGGCGATGTGCACATGGTACATTTGCCCGCTTTAGTTTTATACTGGGTCCAAATATTGCTCAGCATTGCCGGTGGTTTAGCCGTGATTATGGTTATGGTTGGTGGCGTACAATATATGATTGGAAGTGTGAGTAACGATAAAGAACAAGGGAAAAAAACGATTACCTACGCGATTGGCGGTTTGGTACTAGCGTTCTTTGCTTGGTGGATTGTAGAACTGATACAAGTTTAGATGGCGGCTTAAAATGTAAGAGTTCTAATTTAGTGACGTACAAAAAAACTCACCGAAGTGAGTTTTTCAGATTTTAAAAACCGAGTCCGGACTTCTAAAAGTCCGGACTCAAGTTTTTAAAATTAAAGCGTGGCAATTTCTTTAGCAATGTCTTTTCGAATCGCTTCAAACGCAGCAACATCATCAACTTTAATTTCTTTCAAGCGAGCAATTTTCTGAATTACAGGCAAGGCTTCTACTTTAGAAAAATCAAACTCTTCACGATCGACTAACTTCAATCCTTCTCTGTATAAAGTCATAATAGATTTAAGCATTTCGTATTGCTTAACAGGTACTGTGTAAGCGTCTTCTGGATCAAATGAATCTTGGTACAAGTAATCTTCACGAATCGATTTAGACGTAAGTAAAATTAGTTTCTCACGTACAGACAGCGCATCAGGACCAACTAATCGTACAATTTCTTGTAGTTTAGATTCTTCTTGTAGTAACCCCATAGCCTCTTCACGAACATCCCAGTAATCATCTGCAACGGTATCCTTCATATGCTTATCAATATTTGGAACGTATAGTGAGTACGATTTCAACCAATTAATCGCTGGAAAGTGACGTTGGTAAGAAAGTGCCGAATCTAGACCCCAGTAAACTTTCGTTACTCGAAGTGTATTTTGTGACACGGGTTCAGACAGATCTCCCCCCGGAGGCGATACGGCTCCAATAGCCGTCAGAGAACCAATTCGGCCTTCTCCTCCTAAACAATCAACCATTCCCGCACGTTCGTAAAACTCAGCGGTTCGTGAACCAAGATACGCTGGGTACCCCTCTTCACCCGGCATTTCTTCTAAACGACCACTCATTTCTCGCATCGCTTCTGCCCAACGAGAAGTTGAATCTGCCATCAACGCTACATGGTAACCCATGTCTCGGTAATATTCTGCAATAGTAATTCCGGTGTAAACCGAAGCTTCACGTGCCGCAACCGGCATGTTTGAAGTATTGGCGATCATCACCGTTCGTTTCATCAAAGGCTCTCCACTTGTTGGATCTTTAAGATGTGGGAATTCATTTAGTACTTCCGTCATCTCGTTTCCTCGTTCACCACAACCGATATAAATAATCACTTGTGCATCACAGTATTTAGCGATGGTCTGTTGGGTTACCGTTTTCCCAGACCCAAAAGGACCAGGAATACAAGCCGCTCCTCCTTTTACAAGAGGAAAGAACATGTCCGTTGAACGACAGCCTGTTTGTAGGGGTTCGTTCGGAATTAGTTTCGTGTTTGTTTTACGTGGCACTCGAATCGGCCAGTAATGACGCATCGCTACTTCGTGTGTTTTTCCCTTCTCATCTTCTAATACGGCTATCGTATCCGATACTTTGAAGTGACCGGATTCAATAGATTTAACCTTAAGGCTTCCTTCTAAATCTGCTGGAGCCATGATTCGGTGTTGAATAAGGGTTGTTTCTTGAACCGTTCCAAGTGTGTCTCCAGGTCGCACGAAATCACCAACCGATTGTGTTGGTACAAACTCCCATTTTTTTGTTTGGTCTAAGCCATCAGCATCAATCCCACGAGCCAAAAAGTGACCTGATTTATCTTCAAGCACAGACAAAGGACGTTGTAC
>CAMZKS010000049.1 GCA_947311285.1 uncultured bacterium
GTTGGTTACGCGTCGCTGAATTCGAGGTGCACTTCTACTTTTACTAAGGAAGTCTAAACCACTTTTAGTTTTTGTCGTTTTAAAGGTCATCGCTAGCGCTTTGGCCTGTTTGCGTATCGCGGGCAATAATACTCGCAGATTCTTTCCGGGGCAGGCAGTACCATAGCCTTTGCGAGCTACAGAGTTGTGTCCACTGACATTATACGAATTTGTGCCGAGCCAATAACTACGGGCGGTTAGGTCCACTGAAAAACGATTTGCATGATCCGCTAATACGAGCGTTAAAACCTTCAATTGATTATTGGTGGGGGTCTCGTATTCAAAATTCCCCATTAGAGAAATTCCAACAGAACCGACATTGTGGAGCGATGTGTGGGCACCAACCATAGTCGCGCCACCAGCTCGGCCTTCATAAATGTTTCCTTTTTTGTCAATTACATAGTGATATCCAATATCACCCCAACCACGGGTAATAGTGTGGTAGTAGTAAATAGCTCGCATCAGTTCCATTGGGTCACGCGTTTCATCCGTGACTTCTCCGGTATGATGCACAATGAATTTTCGGATGGTCTTGTTCTCTTCTAAAGGCCAGCGCAATCTATTGCCCTGCGCATCAAATTTTTCTACGATTTTAGGCCTCAGCGTTTTTGATAGATTTTTAGCCTCTGGTGCAGACGTTCTAAAGCCTCGTTCTGGATTCCAAATTCGCAAACTTTCATCCGCACCCCATTCTTCCCGGGTTATGTATTTCGGCTTAAGGGTGGTTGGAGCCAGCCCAGTGACTGGATCATCATAAGAGTCATCATCAAACGGATCGAATCGAGCCGTTAAATTCTCTCCTTCACGAGTTGTATTAAAAAAATGAGCGACCACTTCAATGTTAGTCGGATTTATTAATTTCAGGCTGGTTTGCGTACTACCAAAGGTCAGCAGCTCAAGTAAATCTTTTTCAGTACCGCCTTCAGTGTCTTCTGCTTGATACCAAGGGTAGATGTTTCCGTTTACCACGTAGTTAAGTTTGGGTAACGAGCTGCCATCGTTCGTCATAAGTGTTACCGCATTCCACTCGAAGGGCGTGTTAATAGTAATGTTTCCTTCCGGTAAATTAATAGTTTCCGCATAAAAATACTGGTCGCCACCAGGATTGAATAAAGCCGTAACACCGAGTATGAGTTCTTTCCACATTAGTTAGTGGGTAAATTAAAGTTTATTCTAGTTTCCATTTGTATCTTTATTAGCTTAGTGGTTGATGATTATTGGTCAATTTTTTTGTTCATGATGATTCGAACCATCTGTGAATTAACGGGGGTGGATTTTATTTGTGACAATAACTAAAAAATTGAGGCAGAGCGTTTATTAAAAAACTGAGGGTTGAACCCCTCAGCTGTAGGTGTGTTTTTTTATGGTGGAAAAATTCATTCAGTTCGAACTCTACAAGCGCCTTTGGCCTTAGAGTTCGAACTGTGAATTTAAAATTATCGTAACGCGGCTTGAATCGCCGCATCAAGCTGACGATCTTCTTCTCTTAGTTTCTCTTCCTCTGTTGGGTCGGAAACTTCAACGTCGGGTAAAACGCCTACCTCGTGAATCCATCGTCCTTTAGGACTCAGCCATTTTGCAACGGTTAGTTTGAGATTCCCTCCATTTGTAAAGTTTATGATTTCTTGCACAGTGCCCTTGCCGGTGGAAGTTGTGCCCATTATGCTGCCAAGCTCGTAATCTTTTATCATAGCGGTTAAAATTTCAGAGGCGCTGGCAGAGCCTTTGTTCTGCAGAAAGACCATAGTTCCATCAAAATCAGCTAAAGCGCCGTCGCCTTTCGCTTTGTAAATTGATTCTTTATCTTTGTATTCTACTTTGAATACTTGTTGTCTGTCTTTTAAGAAGATTTCACCAACACTAACGGCGGCGGTTAAAAACCCGCCTGGGTTATTTCTTAAATCAAACACAATGCCTCGTGGTTTTTTGGGTAACACTTCATTGGTGATCATTTTTTTAAGATCACTACCACTCGTTCGTGAGAACTGGTGCAGCCCGACAATGGCCACGCTATTTTTAAACTCGAGGGTGAGGGCCGGAATTGTAATGTGGCCTCGGGTAACGATGTAATCTTTAGTGCCTTCAAGTTCTCTGAATACGCTTAGGGTTACCTTTGTGTTTTTTGGGCCTCGAACTTTGGCAATGATTTCTCGTACGCCTAAGTTTGTTATTAGTTCTCCATCAATGGCTCTAACAATGTCTCCGGCTTTTAGTCCGGCTTTCTCTGCAGGGCTTCCTTTAATAGGGGAGGTGATAGTGAAGTTTTCATCAATCATCTCTACATAGGCACCGATCCCATCGAACTCACCTTCGAGGCCTTCTAAAAAGGCTTCAGACTTGTCCGGCGTTACGTAATTACTGTACTTATCATCCAAGGCTTCGACTAAGCCGGCAATACCAGCATTAATCATTTCGGCGCGTTTATCGTTTGTTAAATTTTCGGCAAACTTGTACTTACTTTCAATTTGAGAAATCACAGCATCCCAAACTTGCATGTCTAGGCTTTTGGCGTTCAGGTGAATATCTCCTTGGTTGGTATTAGTAATACTAATACCCGTGGCAGGTTTTCCGCTGGGGCGTCTTTTTTGGTAGGGAAACTCTTGGCTTCTGTTATTTTGGGCGGCAGGGGTTAAGGTTGATTTCTTTTTTGATCCGTTGGCCGTCCATTGGCCGATCCAAGTAATAAGTTCACGACGCGTTAATTCATCATTGGGTCTAAAAGGATCAACTTGAAAGTCTTTTAGCATCCCTGAAGCGTAAGCGGCTTCAATGTGAGGGTAATATTTGGCTAGGCGTGACTCACCAGATGAAAGATCTTTAAACTTAGAAGAGACTAACTTTGGTGGCATAATGCCCTTGCTCTCTACAAGAATTTTTATTGCTGTACTTCGTTTAATACTCTCGAGCCCATTATAAGGCGTGTCTGAGTTTAACCAACCACGACGAATAGCTTCTCTTAGGTATTGAGCCTCATTTGAAGCGGGATCGACGCCACTAGGTACGGCTGTTTCAAAGGTAGCAAATTCAGGATCAAAGCCTGTGTCAGCCACAACAATCTGCCAGAACATAGTTTGTGGTACTGGAGTGTCGGCTCGAAAGAAGCCCTCGCCGGCTAGTGCGCCACTTTCAATAAGACGTTCTAGGGTTGGCGTTAGTTTAGAAGATCTGGGAATGTCTCGGTAAGAAGCAAATCCGGTA
>CAMZKS010000050.1 GCA_947311285.1 uncultured bacterium
CTCGGGGCCGGAGGAGCGGCACGAGACGCTTTATTTACCTTACAAACAGCGGGAGCAAAAACGGTTATTTGGAATCGTACAACCGAGCGGGCCGTGGCGCTAGCAGAAGAGTTTCACGCAGAAGCGGCTGAGTGCTTAACGGCGCTTAACCCAGATAAGTTTGATATCATTATCAACTCAACCTCGGTCGGATTGAAAAAATGGGAATCCCTTTTGCCAGCGGATTTTTGGACGCCTCATCACGTAGCTTTTGATATGGTTTACGATCCGTTGGAAACAAGATTTTTAAGTGAAGCGGCTGAAGTGGGCGCGTGTACAGTTACAGGTGACCAAATGCTCGTACATCAAGCGCTAGAGCAGTTTCACTTATGGCATGATATGGCGCTAGAGCCGGAAGTTATGGGAAATGCATTTTTCTTAGCAGATGAATAAAGAACGGAAGAAGTCTTTAGCGTTTTTTTACTTAACACAGTTTGTTCTTGTTAATTTTCTGCTATAATATGCTGGCTGCGTTCCCGTAATTCAACGGATAGAATAGGGCCCTTCTAAGGCCAATATCTAGGTTCGATTCCTAGCGGGAATACCAGCATTTTAAGAAATAAAGACGTTTTTACTTGAAACGTATTATTAAATTTACGGTTGCGACCTTAGCAGCAATGGGCTAATAATTTGTATACATGAAATGTTCTAGTTGCGGTTTTGATAATACGAAAGTAGTAGATTCAAGAGTGTCAGAAAATGGATCTTCTATTCGTCGACGACGCGAATGTGAAGAGTGTGGATTTAGATTTACTACTTTTGAAAAATCACAAACCAACAGCTTAATGGTGCACAAAAAAGATGGTAGTACCGAAGCTTATGACCGAGAGAAGCTAGAACGGGCGATTATGATTGCTTGTGGTAAGCGTCGCGTCTCACTCGTAAAAGTACGAGAAAAATTATCTGATATGGAGGAGCGTTGGAGTGTTAAAAAAGACATTAAGGCGGCAGAAATCGGTGAAAATGTAGTAGAGATGTTGAGAGGTTTAGATGAAATTGCCTTCATCCGTTTTGCGTCTGTTTATAAACAGTTTAAAGACGTTGAGACCTTCAAGAAAGAGCTAGAGAAGATTTTGTAGATTTTCTTTTTCGCTTTAAGCTTTCATTAGTTTCTCAATCTCCGCTTGGCTCACCCGTCGTGGCATGGTGTTTCGTTGGGTTTGTATTTTTTTACGAAGCTTGAAAAATTTCCACCACTGAGTGAGTGTTTCTTGCTCAAATAAAACCAGATACATAAGCATCTTAAGATTATACAAACTGGTTGAGCTTTTCACTCCCAGAGAAAAATCATCTGCATAATTTTTTTGCATTAATATTTTATGGTTTAAGTAAGACATTTGATTTATATGACTTGGTTTACTGTTCCGATGTTTAATAATCTCCCAAGTGGAAGAACCTGAAGCGCTAATGGTTCGGTCATGGTAAGCGATAGCACTTGGAGTGTAGCGACATTTCCAGGCGGCCCACTGCATTCGGTAAGCTAAATCAATGTCTTCTTTGTACATAAACATGGCTTCATCAAAATATTCTTTATTTCCTTCTTGATTTGTGAAGGCGACATCTTCAAGGGCTTTTCTTCTGTACAGTACCGCAGCTCCAGAGATTCCAAATAAATCTTTGGGATCATCATATTGACCATAATCAACTTCCCCTTGCCCGATATCCTCAAAACGGTGGTTTTTTAGCATATTAATACCAACAGAATCAATGAAATTAGTTTTTCCCATTTCACGAACATCGCCTGAGTTTTCGCTGTAGCCTTTAAAGTCCCAACGTTTAAGTTTTCCGCCCGCTGAACCATAGATTGGTTTCTCTGATATCGCTCGCACAAGAGATGAAATAAAGTTTGGCTCAAAAATCATATCGGCATTTAAACACGCATACATATCACTATCCGTTGCGTTTATGATTTTGTTGTGACCTCTGGCAAAGCCAACGTTTTCTTCGGACTCAAGTAACTCTATATCAGCGTAATTATTTCGCAGAATGCTGGTGGAGTTGTCTTGTGAGTGGTTATCGAGAATCACAATTTCTAAGTTCTCGTAATCTTGTGCCAGTAGTGAATCAAGGCATGGTTCTAAATATCGGTCTGAGTTACAGGTAATAAGTCCAATAGTGACCTTTGGCGAGACAGAATTTAAGATCGGTGACTCAGCCTTGAATTCTCGTCGTAGGCTCGTACCACTAAAGGCTTCTTGGGCTAAAATGTTAGCTTCAAGTAAGGAGTCATGAGTTCCTGCATCGGCCCACATACCTAAGTATTTGCGAGCTTTCAATAAATTTTTCTCTCGATACAAATTATTAACGTCAGTTATCTCAAGCTCACCACGTTTTGACGGTTGTACTTGTTTTATGTAGTCAAAAACTTGATTGTCGTATAAATAGAGCCCCGTCTGAGCAAGGTTTGATTTTGGAAAACTTGGTTTTTCTTCAATAGAACGAACCGTGCTATCTTCTTTTAGTTCCACCACACCAAATCTTCCAGGATCTTCAACCTCTTTTACAAAAATTTGAGCGCCTTGCTTAAAGCGCATAACGTCTTCTGCAAACGCTTCTTCAAAAATATTATCAGACAAAATAACGGCTAAACTTTCACCATTGGCAAAATCTTCAGCCAGACTTAACGCTTGTGCGATACCACCGGCACCGTCTTGGATTTTATAAGTAAAATCAACATTTATGTCAGCCCCTGATCCCAGCAACTGCATAAAGTCTCCTGCGTGCTCAGGGCTAGAAATGACCAAAATTTCATTTACTCCTGAACCTTTTAAAGTCTCAATTGGGTAGTATATCATCGGTTTATTATAAACCGGTAATAAATGTTTGTTGGTTACTTTTGTACAAGGGTAAAGTCTTGAACCAGTGCCGCCCGCTAAAATGACTCCTTTCATGAGGTTTAAAAAGGGAACTATACTTTTTTCTAATTTGATTTTCTAGTAAAATAATCTGAAATGCAAATCAATCCCAGCCAAAAGCGGGTATTGCTTTTGCTAGAGCGATAAAAATCTGTTATAATAAGTCGAATTATGCGCCAATATTTTACCAGTCTTCAAGTTTTTGTAGCCGCGGCCTTGGCGATGGTATTTTTTGTTGGTGTTTTATGGGCAGAAAAAGCTAGTTTTAACAAGCAATCAGGCCTGATGAATCCGTTTGAATCAACGGAGTTTGTGAACGAACGTTTAGTGGTGCAGAGTGACCAGCCACAATCGTGGCTTCATACTACTGGAGAGATTTTTATGTTAATGCCAAGTGCTAAGTTTAATTTAGCCAATCAGGCCCGCGAGTTAGAAGAGGGGGTGATGTTTGTAAACTCACGTTTGCAAACCCAATCGGATATAGAGAAGGCCCGTGCGGGGTTTAAGCCTCCTTTTAAGTTTGATGAAGTTATTTTATCTGGAGGACAGATTAAAGTTGGTCCCTTCGTGGTGATGTCTCCACAAGGAGTAATGGTGTTAAAACGGGATTTGGTGCGTCGAGAATCTTTAATTTATGCGCATGATCACTCTGTACAACTTTACTTTCCAAAAGCGAAAGAAGCTTTTGTGATTCCCGCGGGCTACATGGCACTGATTAAGGAGGACCGGGCCTCATTACTAGCGCCACTTTATTTCACAAAACTAAAGAAAGAGTTGAATCTTACGCCGCTAAATCCTGATAGTTTAGGAATGGAGTCTGTACAGTCTGCTCTTCTGCAAGGGCTGGAGTTGTCTGAAGTTTGGGAAAAAGCCGTTATTGAATACGCCGAGAATAGTGTTACAGGACTTACTCGTTATTCGCCGGCTAGTTTAATGGGGCGATTTCTATCAATCTTAAATTATGTTCAGAGGTATTATGCCTTAGGGGTTAATCAAGATTTTAAAGATAATTATGAATATGAAAAGCTGATAGCGGATCTTAAAGATGTATATTTTTCTTTTGCGGATGTTGATAAAAAGCGATCAATAGAAAAGGCACTTGAGTTTAGTGAGATTAAGGCAAGTTCTGACTGGGCTCGTTATTTTATTGAAACACCGTTTTATAAGAAAGTGTGGGATAAATTTTTGCAGCAACAAAGAGTTTCGTTTTATGAAGCTTTTCCAGGGAATTTAGAAGTTGAAGCGCTTAGAATTTTGTGGGGTCCTCCAACGGAGTTTCGAGATTTTGAAGATTTTCAAAGCAACTATTACCTTTTTGAAACTTATTATGCGCAAAACTATTTGGTGCCAGCTCAAGAACAGTTACAGCTGATTTTGGATAATTTTGATAATATAGATTTAGAGGCCAAAGTGACACAAGGACAGATTACCCCGGCGAGAAGGCAAGTAGGATTGTTACTGCAAAGAGATGTAAAAAGAAGTAATAGTCAGATTTTCGAATTGTACATTAAGCTGGTTAAGGCGGAGAGTTTGTTAACGCCAAAGGCGTCTGAATTATCACAAGAAATTCGATTAGAAGTAGCTCAAGAGTTATTATTCTTCCTTGATTCACTGTTGGACTCAAGAACGCGCCAAGACGAAGTAATTATCCTACTTCAAGCGTATAAAAATTTGGAAATTTCAGCCTTGGCCGAAAGTCTTGGCCGAACGGTCTTTAATGAAAGAGAACGTGATACATTGCTTAGGGTTCAAAGTATCGGTGATATTACAGAAGAGGATATGATTCTTATTCGAGAGGATAATATAACAGCAGAAGAGGTGAAAATCTTGAGGGAGCAACTGAGAGAACAGGAGGTAGCACCTATTGCTTCGGAGCCGGTTGGAATTCAAACAGAAAAAGATTTTACTGAATTTTTAAATGATCGTCACGTGCAAATTCAGGGGATTAATCTTCAAGTTAAAGAGAAAGGGGACAATACCTTTATGACTTTTAGTCAGGCGAGCTACGAAGGCTACCCGTTACAAGGCACCTTCAGCACTCAGAGACAGAAGTTTAGTCTTATTAAGCTTGGAGAGATAAGTGAAACGCGAGCTACGGCTTCAAATTTTGGTGCGTTCTTAACTCAGATGTACAATGCGAATGAAAAATCAAATAAAGATAATCAAGTTCAAGCGGTTGATGACGGCCCAAATAATGGCACATCTACGGCGATAATCCAGCGTCGAAACATCTTAAAACTACTAAAACAAAAAGGCTTAGATTCAAAATTTGATAAGGTCCTTCTTACGAATAATAAATTCACGAAAGCGCGAATTGAGCAAGCCAGCTTCGAGAAAAAATATTTACTATCGTTTGATTTTGATTTAGGCCCACCCATTAGAATTCGTAACCTGACCGCTAAATTTGGACGAAGTAAGCTTCTTTTTCCTGGGCAAGTGTTTAAATATGAAACGCTTGAAGTCGATTTGATTAAAGCGATTGAGAGCAAACTTGAAGCGATAAGCTTGAAAGAGTAGAGGGCATTGACTTAAGGCCAGGCAAAACTATATTCTGCTAGAAATTATATGGTTCGATTTTACATTTTACGGGTTCTAAATTCACCGTTTGGCTTTCAGCTGGTTTGCTTAACATTTCTTTGTTTCTTTCTCTTCAGTTTTCGACCGCCTTACGTACAAAACCTTCAACCTTTTGGGGATTTTGGTACCTCTGTGACAAACGATTTTATTTCGGTTCGAGCCACGGGTTTTCTAGAAAACTCAATTGGAGTTAATACCGCTGGTCTCCGAGAAATTATGGTAGAGGACGAAGCGGGCCAAAAAGTGATTCGTCGTAAGCGAGATGCGACGGTTTATTACACCATTAAAATTGGAGATAATGTCTCTAAAATAGCGCATAAATTTGGCTTGAAAGTGTCCACCGTTTTATGGGCCAACGACTTAAGTGCAAAAGATAACTTGCAGCCTGGGGAGAAAATGACAATTCCACCTTCGGATGGAGTTTATTATAAAGTACAAAACAACGATACGTTAGGTGAAATTGCTAAAATTCATGGAGTAGATGTAGCCAAGATTAAGGCCTACAACCCAATTAAAAACAATGTAGTTAAGGTGGGAAAAAAAATATTTATTCCTGGGGCGAAACGAATTTATGTAAAAGCGAAGCCGGCAACGGCCACATCTAGACCAGTTTACACCACGACGACGAATAGCCCCGGATCGGATTCAGCCACGAATATTAGTTCTATTGGCTTAAACTTAATTCGACCAACTCGGGGGGTGCTAACACAAGGGTACGGAAATGGACACTATGCCATTGATATTGCCAATAGTCGCAATACACCGATTTACGCAGCTGCTGGCGGAGTGGTGAGGTTAGCACGGTCAAGCGGATGGAATTATGGCTATGGAACCTACCTAATAATTGACCATGGAAACGATGTCGAAACCCTTTATGCTCATAATCAAACGCTAAAAGTCTCAGAAGGCGATACCGTTAAAGCGGGGCAGTTAGTCTCCCTAATGGGGAATTCGGGACGGGTGTTTGGGCCAACGGGAATCCATGTGCATTTCGAATTGCGAATTCGTGGGCGGAAAGTGAACCCGTATAACTATTTTGATTAACATTAAGTTTTACTGAAGTGCCACTCTATTAGTGCGTTAGTTTAAAGTTTATGTTTTTTGGGTGAACCCGGCTCAATGTTTACGGCTGTCGTTGCTTGGTTTTTTAACGGGCGTATTGTTAAGCGTGCAAATAGCGGCATTACTGAGCTTTATTTTATTATTATTTAGTGGGATCGTGCAGATTTTTTATTTTAATAGAGCTACGGTTTTGTTTTTATGTGTCGGCATTGGGGCGGTTTATGGTGTGGGTTATAACCGGTTTTTTTACCCGCCACCACTGAAGGTGTTTGTGGGACAAACCTTAGTTTTTAAGGCGGAAGTTCGGGGCGAGCCACGTTTTAGTCGCTCAGGAGTGCAGACGGTTCGTTTAAATTTACAAAGCTGGAAAGAGCCTGGAAGTGATAATGATTGGCAGCCACTGCGGGGAAAAGTTTTATGGCAACGAGCACCACTGCCACCACTTAGCGCCGGTGATGGTTTAGTGCTGCAGGCGACACTTTCAAATTTAAGTAACTTTTCAGATGATTTTGATGCTCGTCTTTATTGGTCGCGTTGGGGTATTTCAGAACAATTAATTAGAGTTCAAATAGTAGATAGGCCAGGCTTTGAATCTCCGGTAACTATCCGTTTTAGGAATTTTTTGGCTACAAGGCTGGAAACAATGATTTCTAAGCCCTATTTAACGATTGCTTTAGGAATGCTGATTGGTCTTAAAGAAAAATTGCCACCCGCGTTAGAAGCTGATTTTAAAGCCTCTGGGTTGCAGCATTTACTAGTAGTCTCCGGCACAAACGTAACCTTATTGATTTTGGCATTAGGGTTTGCCTTAAAGCCGCTTGGCCCTTGGTATAAGTTTGCCATCGGAATGGGATGTTTGCTTTTTTACCTGTGTCTGGTGGGGTTTGAACCACCGGCATTACGAGCCACGTTGTTTGGTGTTATTACTGGTTTTGCGCTTACTTCGGGACTTAAGGGGGATTATCAAAACATTTTTCTGGCCGTAGCGGTGCTGATAACCCTGAGTGATCCTCGGTTTTTAACGCATGACATAAGTTTTTGGCTTAGTTTTGGCGCAACGGCCGGTATTTTATTTGGTTTGCCCGTGCTGTGGCCCTGTCTCGAATTCATGAAATACAAAGCTTTAAAAATGCTGATTGGGGCTTCGTTTTGTGCGCAAATGTCAGTTTTCCCAATTCTTATTACTCAGTTTGGCTCATTTCCTTATGCCGGTTTGTTTACTAATTTGGTGAC
>CAMZKS010000051.1 GCA_947311285.1 uncultured bacterium
CCTGCTGGTAATGTAATGGCAAATTTGGAAGCGAATTTCTTTTTTGGAGGCATAGTATAAAGCCGGTTAGGCGAATTTAATCAAACAATTTATAATCACTGGTTGCACTTTTGCAAGATTATTTTTGAAGAAACAAGTGTGTGTTACTGTTTTTTGTTAAACTTTTAGAACTACTTGGGTGAAGTCTAGCTCGACAGGGGTTTCTCTGTCAAAAATAGAAACCATAACGGTAATCTTCGCTTTTGAAGGATTTACTTCAGAAATACTACCTTCGTAATTAGAGAATGGCCCTTCTTTAATAGTCACTAAGTCACCCACTTTAAGTTTGATTTCAGTATTTGGTTCATCTTGTCCCATTCGTCGTTGAATGACACCAAACTCTTCGGCGAGTACCGGAACAGGTGTATTCCCTGACCCTACAAATCCGGTTACATTTGGTGTGTTACGTACAATAAACCATGAAGCATCGGTTACCATCATATTCACTAGTACGTATCCAGGGAATAAATTTTTTTCAACTACTACTTGTTTTCCGTTTTTCACCGTTACGACTTTTTCTTTCGCCACAACAATCTCAAAAATATATTCCTGCATATTCATAGACTCGATTCTTTGCTCTAAAGCTTTCTTTACAGAATCTTCATAGCCTGAGTACGTATGAATTACGTACCACTGTTTTCCGAGTGACGAATCTTGTTTAGACATAGGGAGAGTTAAAGTTTAAAAGGAAGTAAAATTAGCTAATAAGATCAAGTAAAACATTACTTAATACTGCATCAATGAATCCAAGAAATAGACCAACAATAAGCATGATTGTAAGTACAAGAATCATTGAGTGAATAGCTTGTTTTTTTGTTGGCCAAGTAACATTACTTAATTCACCCCAACGGGCTTTGAAAAAGTCATAGACGCCGTTACCAGTTTTTTCACTTGCCATAAAATTACAGTAGATTATTTAAAGGCCACTCCTAAAAAGGCCTGTGGCACAGACGTATAGTCTTTGTTTTAAGTGGCTTTGTCAAATTTAAAGTTGGGCACCGTTATGCATAAAAAAATAAGCGCCTTCAGGCATGAAAGCGCTTATTATCGTTTATAACCGTAAAAGTTATCTTGGTTCGTTTTGTGCCTTAACGAGCGCTTTTTTATAGATTTCAATTCTGAAGTTTTCAGCCTCAATATGGGCTTGTGTTAAATCGGCATCTTCAATGAAAGTCATAAATAAGACTTCTAAGGCGGTCTGGTTTTCTTGCTTGTAGCTTGGAATAGCACTGACCGCTATTATAAAGGCGGTAATAAGTATCAGACTGCCAGTGAAGAAGGAAACTTTTTTATTTAAAACGTTTCCGTTCTTATTAACGTTATTCTTCGCTACTTTTTTGTCTTTGGTGTTTTTTGTCTTGCTCATATGTTTGAATAAGAAGTATAAGAAAGATTTATCTTCTTGGATTTTAATTAAAGCACAGAAGAGAGGTTAACAAGACTGGCTTGTAGTAGATTTGAAAAGTTTCCATCTGGGCTTGGCATTACACTAAAGGCGCAGATAGCGGCTCCAGCAAGAACAGCCGTTCCTGTTACGGTAGATACCTGAATGTTTTTCGCTTTTTGAAGCAAGGTTTCGTTTGAGTTTGTGTTGGCCATTTTGTTTTTGGGTTAAATGTTAAAAAGGCTATATCACATTCTACCACAAAAAAGAGAAGCAATCAAATATAATTAGCTAAATGTCAAATAAGCTGTGTTGTCAGTGTTAAAGCGACTTTAAGAAACTTTAATTAATAAACGCTCCAGATTGATGCGCCCAAAGTTCTGCATATTTACCGTGTTGTTTAGCTTAATGTCCCTCAGTAAGGATTAAGTTTTCTCTAAAAATTTAAAAAGTCATCGACTGAAGCCTTTTCATTCGTGGCGGCGGTTGGGGCCGACCCACCAGACTTAATCACACGTACTTGGAAGCCTGCGACGCCAAATATTTCATTTATGGCTTTTAGAATAAGGTTCTTAACCTCAGTTTGATCCACTTTTTCACGATGAAATTCTGAACTAGCACTAAAAGTAATCACCGTTCCATCAACACTAGGAGAACAAGTCAAAAATGATTTTTTGGCAAAAATGGCAATGCCTGATTTTTTGGCAATGTTTTCCATTTGCCGTTTGATGTTGCCTCCGCTGAGGCTTTCGCCGCTGGCAGGGGGCGCCGTCGTTTCGGCGACCGGTTTGGCTGGAGTAGGTGCTACAGTATTAGCCGTTTTGGGGGTTGCGTTGCCTTCGAATACGAAACCATCATCACTGTTAGCTTTAGCGGTCTTAGGGGCTGCGGGAGTAGGTGTTTGAATGACTTTGGCTTCAGCTATAGGGGCGGCCACCGATGTCGCAGGTGTTGGCAGAGCACTAATATTAACAACCGATACTGTGGTGTTTTGCGTTAAGTTAATAATGGCAATCTCCAATGGGAGTTCAATAATAGGGGAAGTTTTAAGTCGCTGTAAGGCGATTTCAAATTCTTCGATACATTTCAGGGTAAAGCCTAAATCTGGCTGCCCTAATTGTTGCAGCATTTTTTCTCGTAAAAATCCAAGAAAATCATGTCCGAAAGAGCGGAAGTCTAAACCGTTTTGGCTTAAATGTTTCAATATATCAAGCCCCGTTTGGGTTTCACCTTTGGCGAGGGATTCATATAAATTTATAAGCGTATTGCTGTCAGAAATTCCTAAGCTTTGTTGTACCGCGGCGGTGGTGGCGTTGTTTTCTGTTTCAGCTGCGACTTGTTCAAGCAGTGAAATAGCGTCTCGTAGTCCGCCTTCTGCTTTTCTTGAAATTAAACTCAAGGCTTCGTTATCAACTTTAATAGATTCTAAATCAGCGATATATTGCAATCGGTCCGTCAGTTGGTCGAGTGTAAATCGTTGAAATGAAAACGTTTGGCAACGAGACCGAATGGTTTCGGGTACTTTATGAATTTCGGTTGTAGCCAAGCAGAAAAAAGCATGATCTGGAGGTTCTTCTAAAGTTTTAAGAAGCGCATTAAAGGCTTCTTTAGTCATCATGTGCACCTCATCGATAATATAAACTTTTCGCTTGGCCACATTTGGAGCAAAGTTTATTTTCTCTCTTAAATCTCGAATTTCATCAATTCCACGGTTACTGGCCGCATCAATTTCAATTACATCAATCAACGTACCATCCGCGGTACCGGTACAAAAGCGACACGCACCACAAGGATCTCCTGCTCGTAAGTTTTCACAATTCAGACCTTTGGCAAAAATACGCGCGGTAGAAGTTTTTCCGGTTCCTCGACTGCCGGTAAATAAATACGCATGAGAGGGGCTCTCTGATTTAAGTGCATTTTGCAGGGTTCTTCGGACGGGTTCTTGTCCGACTAAATCGCTGAAAGTTTGAGGACGATATTTGAGGAACAACGACATGTTTGAATTTTAAGTTCGTGACAAGTTGAGTGTAGGAGTTTTTCGTTTATTTGATAATCACATTTACAATTTCTTGGCTTTTAGGGAGGCCGTTGTAACACTTCAATTTTTGTTCTAGTTTTTGGCCTGCCAAAACAGTTTCAATCATTGATATTAATTTTTGATCCGTATCTATGTTTTGTTCGAGTAAATAACATAAACCTTTATCTGCAAAGTATTGGGCATTTTTTAACTGATGATTGCGAGCAGAAGAGGGGAGTGGCACCGCAATACATTTAGTTTGGGCCGCGAATACCTGAAACATAGAAGCCCCGCTGCGACAAATCACTAAATCGGCTTCGACCATAGCTTTAATTAAATCATCTTGAGGCATGAAGTTATGAATCGTTAAGCCTTCAGTTTTTGTGGAGATATTGTTTTTAGGGCCTGCGACTAAGGTAACGTCATATTTTTTAGTGAGCGTGTTTATATTTTGAACAATTAAATTGTTTAAAAATTGCGATCCTTGTGATCCGCCAAAAATAAGGATTTTAGGTTTTGTAGGTTTTGAGTTCGAACTTAGTTCGAACTTAGTTCGAACTCTCTCTGTTATTTCTGGCCAGTAAAATAGGGGGGTAGCCTCTGGTC
>CAMZKS010000052.1 GCA_947311285.1 uncultured bacterium
ACATAATATTGATTCTCATCCACGGTTCTCGTAATTCGGTGTATTCTCCCGCGTCTGGTAGATCGGCCGGATTTGCCACCATTTCAACACTGCCGTCATTACGAATCATTTCGTAAGAAACCGATGGAGCGGTGATCATAATATCAAGATCAAACTCTCGTTCTAAACGTTCTTGCACAATGTCTAAATGTAGTAAACCCAAGAAACCGACTCGAAATCCGTGCCCCAGAGATCCTGAGTGTTCCGGTTCATATTGAAGGGATGCATCATTAAGAGCGAGCTTCTCTAGGGCTTTTCGTAGTAACGCAAAATCATCACCGGAAGTAGGGTAAACTCCCGCGTAAACAAAAGGTGTGACTTCGCTGTAACCCGGCAATGGCAGAGTTTTTTCTGTGTTTTTTCCTTTATAGAAAGTCTCTCCTACTCGTGCATCTACTACATTTTTAAGACCGGTAACGACGTAACCAACTTCTCCCAAATTAAGTGACGGCATCGGGGAATATTTCGGATTCAAGAAACCAACTTCTAAGGCCTCAATCGTTCTTCCTGTACGAAGTAATTTTAATTTATCGCCTTTATTGATTTGCCCTTTAAAAACTCGAATTGAACTTACAACCCCTCGGTAGGTGTCAAAGGTTGAATCAAATATAAGCGCCTTAGTTTCCCCATCAGTACTAAAAACTTCTTGGTTTTCAAAAATTTGATTATAACTTGGGTCGGGTACTCGCTCTAAGATAGCATCTAATAGTGCATCTACGTTAGTACCATCTTTAGCCGATACGGTTAAAATATCTTCGGCAGGGAAGCCTAAGATATTTTCAATTTCTTCGGCTCGTTTTTCTGGTTCGGCAGCGGGTAAATCAATTTTATTAAGTACCGGAATAACAGTTAGCCCTTGTTCCATGGCTAAAAAAACGTTGGCTAGTGTTTGGGCTTCAATGCCTTGGGTGGCATCAACGACTAAAATCGCTCCCTCACAGGCAGCGAGTGAGCGGCTGACTTCATAGCTGAAATCAACGTGACCGGGGTTATCGATTAAATTTAATTGAGCCCCTTTCCAATTCATTCTAACCGGTTGTAGTTTAATGGTTATTCCGCGTTCTTGCTCCAAATCCATGGTATCGAGCATTTGCCCGGTTTTCATTTCACGTTTATTGAATGTGCCTGTGATTTCTAAAAATCGATCAGCGAGAGTGGATTTCCCATGATCAATATGAGCGATAATACAGAAGTTTCGTATGTCCATGTGGCAAGATTGTATTGCGGTGTCTTTTAGATACAATAGTTTTGATGCTTAAAATTCGAGGTTTTACAATTATCGAAATCTTAACAACAATCACAATTTTGGGAATTGTGGCTAGTATTGCGGCTCCCGAATATTATCGTCTGAAGGATCGTGATGATTATCGAGCTGAAGGACAAGGATTGTTTGATACACTGCTTGATGCTCGAAATGCGGCCTTAACAAATCGTTTTTGTGATGATGGATCCATTTCGGTGCGTTGGGCAGTAGCCGTTGAAACAAGCTCTAATCCTATTTCTTACCAGTTTCGTTGTTATAGTGGTGTCACGACTTTCGTAAATGAAGCGCCGGTGGTAGAAATGATTAAGTCCGAGCTTGAGGAAGTTGATTTCAATGAGAATTCAGCGCCTGCACCAATGGATGGCACGGCGAGTTTTACATTTCCTGACAGTATATTGATTAGCTTTTTTTCTGGGGGGGGTACGGGGCGTATTGACTTTCAAAAAGGAACATTGCAAAAAGCTGACTCACTGAAAATGATTGTTGGGCATAATACGACGGGCTATCAACATACAATTTGTTTTAATCGAGTGTCAGGGTTTCCAACCTTCAATAAAACGGGTAACACCTGTCAAACCTATTAAATGATAACTCAACTTAAAATGTTCTTGTGCTGTAAAAAACACTCGGTTGCCCGAGGGGATACCATTTTAGAGGTCGTTATAGCTACAGCAATTTTAAGCACTGTGATGATTGCTACCTTTAGTATTTTACAACGAGCGATTGATACAAATTTAAATGTTAAGAATAGAGTTATTGCATTAAATATTGCCCGAGAGGGAATTGAGGCGGTGCGGAATATTCGTGACACAAACTGGTTGAAGTATTCGGGGGATCGTCGTAAAAAATGGCTTTGTTTGGATCAAGTGAGTGATAAAAATGCTTGCGATGGAAACCCTGCAGCGACAAAATTTATAAATGGAAATGATGAGAATGCCCCAGCTTATTATACGGTTGATTTTGACGACACAGATAATCGTTTTTATTTAAAGAACAGTGTTTTACAGGAAGAACTAAACCTTTTAGAGACTCAGACCGGGCAAGCCTTGTATCGTTTGTATTTAACACCTGGAACACCGAAAAGGTATACCCATAATTCTGTGGGAAATACCCCTACCCCCTTTTACAGGCAGATTTATTTGGATATTGAGAACCCGTATGATGGAACTTTGACTGCCGCCGCGGAAGGTTTTTGTGGAACGGGTGATACGGATAATAGTTGTCGGAATTCTCGTTTAAAGATTGTGTCTCGTGTGTTTTGGAAGGAGGATTCTCGCGCTCGTCGTACCACATTAGAAGCTCATTTATATGATTTTTTTGAACGTAATGCCTATTAAAAATAGTAAACCGACTTCTCTTACTTTACTTCAGTCTCGTCGGGGTGGTTTTACTTTGCTCGAAACACTTGTTGCAACAGGAATCGCCTCAATAATTATTACATCGGCCCTAAGTGTGGTGGCTTCAATTTATTTTAGTCAAAAAAAAGTGCAGTTTTCTCATGATTTTTATGCAGAAGCTCGTTTTTTGATGGAACGGATATCACAAGTAACGCGCAATAATACGATTGATTATGATCGTTATTTTTTAGAGTACGGCCCCACGAACGTAGATTGTCCAAGTGGCTTTAAAACGGGAGTGGGAGGGCAGACGCCTCAAGGGCACGTTGAGGGTAGTGCTATCGATAAGGCGAATCGTGCCACGCTGGGCTATAGCACTATTTTTTATTGGGACACGAATGCGGACGGTATTCCTGATCGTAATTTAGGGGGAATGGTTTTAAATGGCTCAACCGAAGATGGTTGCACTAAGGCCTTTAGTGAAACGCAGGATATTTCTCGTTTATTTTTAGTTAATTCAGGGCGCACTATGCGAGTTGAAATTAGGTATGATGGAGCCCCAGCTTATAAAGTGTCTATGTCTCGGCAATTAGGAGCTGATACGAATGGAGATGGGACAACGGATACTTGGGGACCAACTGACACTAATGATGATGGTGACATCGAGGCGGGGGACTTGGACGTTGCGATAGAATGGACCGGATCAGAATGTCAATTATTGGTAAACGCTAATGCAGATTCTGATTTTGACGATGAAAATGAGCGATTTTCCGTTTTGGGTAATGCCACGACTGAATCTTGGTGTGATCAATCTCATATTATGCAAAACATATCACCTGTGGCCTTACAAATAGAAGATTTGTCGTTCACCCCTGTGCCTGTTTATGATCCTTACCTGGCGTTCAGAAATGATAAGGCACAAGTGCATCCGCAAGTGTTTATTAATCTTGGTGCAAGCTTGAGAAACCCTGATCGTTACGGTTTTGAGAATGCTAATATTCCAAGTTTGAATTTTCAAACACTGGTAAGTTCACGTGTATTTGGAAACATTCGTCGTTAAATCCGGCTTTTGATTTAAATAATTGAGAATTCTCTTTAGAATGAACGCGATCTAAGTTTTGCTTATTAAACTAAATTTTAAATGGCTGAAAATAATGTGCCAGTGGTCGTACGAATGCCGCCGTCTCCAACGGGACATTTGCATTTAGGTACAGCCAGAACGGCCTTGTTTAACTGGTTGTTTGCCAAAAAGTATGGTGGTCAGATAGTTTTTAGGTGGGAAGATACTGATAAAGAGCGATCAAAAACCGAACATGAAACCGAAATACTAGAAGGCTTGAAATGGCTAGGGATGGATTTCGAGAAAGAGTCGAGTTTGATGGTGAGACAAACGGAGTCTTTGGGGAAGCATACAGAGGTTTTGCAAGATTTGTGGGAGCGAGGGAAAGTGTTTCCTTGTTTTACCACGCCAGCCGAATTAGAGGCCTTGCGAGATGAAGCGAACCAGAAAAAAGAAGGGTTTGTGTTTTGGTCCCCTTTTCGTGACGAAGAACGATCAGAACTAGAGACAAAAATGAAAAGTGGTAAGCCGTTTGCCTGGCGTTTAAAGGTTCCCACGAATGAGACTGTAGCTTACAGTGATGAAATTAGAGGTGAGACAAAAGTGAATACCGCTACGTTGGGAGACTTTGTGGTGGCGCGTAGCGATGGATCGGTTTTGTATATGCTGGCGAATGTGATTGATGATCATGAGCAGGGTATTACGCACGTTATTCGAGGAGAAGATCATATTTCAAATACGCCCAAACAACTACTTTGTTGGCGAGCGTTAGACGTTGATCCGCCGATTTATGCTCACATTCCTTTAGTGCTGATTCGCAAAAACGAAAACTTTCAAAAAGACGAGTAGAGGCGGGTGTAGCGGTGTTAGTACCTGACTTTCAGGCTCAAGGTTTTGTGCCAGAAGCGGTAATAAATGGCTTAGCCTTTATTGGCTGGCATCCTAAAACGACTACCGACGAGGTGTTTTGTTTGGAGGAGTTAGAACAGCTATTTGATTTGGCGGGTGTGAACAAGGGGGCAGCGCAGTACGATTTTGAAAAAATGCGTTGGTACAACCAGCAATGGTTGCAAAAATTAACACCAGAAAATTTAGTAATTCAATTTTTAACTTGGGCAGAAAAATTTGATGCAAACCACTTAGAGTTACTAGAAACCAATAAAGAAAAGCTAGCAAAAATTTTGCCGATAATAGCGCAAAAAGCGAAAACGTTTGCAGAGTTTTACGAAGCTTTAGAATATTTTTTAGTGGCGCCGATTATCGATAAATCTCATTTAGGAAACGAAAAAATGAAGGTTGATGAAGCTTTGGCATTAAGTGTTTTGCAGGCTGTTGCCACCTTGTTGCATAATATTGATGAGGCTGATTTTAATGCGGAAATGATACGTGAAAAAGCAATTGAAGGTATTGCGGCCATGGAACTTAAAAATGGTCAGTTTTTGAACCCGTTTAGATACGCGTTATCAGGGCGAGACAAATCTTCAGGTCCATTTGAGATAGCTGCGATTATTGGAAAGGAGGAAAGTTTAAAACGAATTAATGCTTATCTTTGAAATGGATGCTTTAAAAACTTTTGGAAAAAAATTGTGGAAAGGATGGATGTGGTTCGCTGAAAAAATCGGCTGGATTAATCAGCAAATCTTACTGGGCGTCGTCTATTTTATTTTCATTGGTATTTATGCACTTATTTATGATGCAATAAAACTCTTTAAGCACAAACCTGAAACTATGTGGCGTGAGTTTGAACATCAACCAGAAACGCTTGAAGCTTTAGAAAAACAATTTTAATGTCTGATAATAAACCCACTTATCTTCTCGGTCTAGCCTGTTTTTATCACGATAGTAGCGCGTGTTTGTTAAAAGATGGTGTGGTGATTGCGGCGGCGCAAGAGGAGCGTTTTACCCGAATTAAACATGATGAAAACTTTCCAGAATACTCTGTAAATTATTGTTTAGAAGCCGCCGATATTACGCTGGATCAATTATCTGGGGTTTGTTTTTATGAAAAACCTCTGTGGAAGTTTGAGCGCTTATTGCTGACTTATATTCAAGAATGGCCACGCGGATTCTTTTCTTTTTTAAAAGCGATGCGAGCTTGGCTAAACAAAAAACTGTGGATGGAACATATTATTTGCAAAGAGTTAGGCAAAGTTTCTGGTATTAAAAACAAGAAAGGAAAGTCAGTGCCTTATAGTGGTAAAATCTATTATGTGCCGCATCATTTAAGCCATGCGGCTTCGACTTACTATCCTTCGAATTTTAAAAATGCGACCGTGTTAACCGTTGATGGTGTGGGCGAACGGTCAACGAGCACTATTGCGCTTGGTGAGGAGCAAAAATTAACGCTTAAAGAAGAAATAGTTTTTCCTGATTCATTGGGTTTGCTATACAGTGCCTTTACCTATTATTTGGGATTCAAAGTTAATAGTGGTGAATACAAAGTGATGGGGCTTGCTCCTTATGGGACGGCCAGATATACAAAAGAAATAGAAGCCCTTATTGAAATATTTGCAGATGGAAGTTTTCGACTAAAGCCTGAATTCTTTGCTTACCGGTATGGTTTAAAAATGACCTCTAGTAAGTTTGCCAAACATTTTGGTCGGCCAGTGCGAAACACTGACGATGAATTAACTCAGTGGCATAAAGATATGGCGGCCAGCTTACAACAAGTTGCGGAAGAGCTAATGCTTAATCTTGTTCGCTATGCGCATAAGCAATACGGTGGCAAAAACCTTTGTTTATCTGGTGGAGTGGCTTTGAACTGTGTGGCGAATGGTCGAATTGTGCGAGAAGGTCCATTTAAAAATGTTTATATTTTCCCGGCGGCGGGTGATGCGGGTGGAAGTGTTGGGGCCACCTTATATGTTAATTCAATTATTGATCCGAAGCCTAAAGCTAAGTCAATAGAAACTATTTACTTGGGGCCAAAATTTAGCAATCAAATGATTGAAAGCTTTCTGCAAGATTCTGGCATAAAGTACGATAAAATAGATACAGCCGCTGATCGAGCCGTGAAAGTGGGACAACTTTTAGCGGATAATAATGTGATTGGCTTATTTCAAGGTCGGATGGAATTTGGGCCACGAGCCCTTGGAAATCGATCAATTATTGCTGACCCAAGAAAACCCGAGAATTGGAAACGCGTAAATATTAAAATTAAGTTTAGAGAAGACTTTAGACCCTTTGCCCCAAGTGTGATGGCGGATAAAGCACAAGATATTTTTGATTTAAGAGGCGTTGATAGCCCTTATATGCTTTTAACAGCTGGAACTAAAGTGAAAGATTTACCGGCGATCACGCATGTAAATAGCTCGGCGCGAATTCAAACGGTGTCTGCAGAAGATAACAAACCTTATTACGATATATTATCGGCTTTTAATGATTTAACGAATTGCCCAGTGGTAATTAATACGTCGCTTAATGTGCGAGGTGAACCCATTGTGTGGGACCACATTGATGCCTTTAAGTGTTTTATTCGTACGGATATGGATATTTTAGTGTTAGAAAATTTTATTATTAATGCGGAAGAAGTAGATAAAAACTTTTTCAAAACTAAGTTCGAATTAGAAGTGTTTGCGGATGATTAAACTAAACTTAAGTTCGAACTCTAATACCAAATACACTTGTAGAGTTCGAACTTAAAAGTTTAATAGAATAGATGCAGACGCTTAAAGTTATATTTTGGAACCTCGTATTTTTAAGTCTTTTCGGTTTAGTCTGTTTTGCGGGGCTTGAATTTTACTTGAGAACTTACCAAACTTTTAGTACTGAAACGGTTTCAGCTGTAGGGATACCTATTTTTGAGGAAGACGAACTTAATACTTACCGACATAAGGCGGGAGCAAAAGCTAAAAATGGCTATGGACTTCCAACACCCCAAATTTTTATTAATAATATTGGACTGCGTAATAACTTGAATTACGAGTCTTTGAATGAAAGTAAAAAAATCAAAAATGTATTGATGATTGGTGATTCGTTTACGTTTGGTACAGGGGTTGATCAAACAGAAACCTACTCCGCTTTATTAGAAAAGGATTTGAATCACCCTGTGGCACTCACTTTTGATCCAGAAGTGGAGCGAGGATGGTTAGGCGATACGTTGAATTTTGATAATGATCCACAGAGCTTTAAATTAAATAAAGGTGATTTAGATCGTGACAAATGGAGGGTATGGAATGCTGGTCATATTGGTTATTCGATTGGAAACTATTATTTATTACTTAAAAAGTATCACGAAATAATGCCGCTTGAAACGGTGGTGGTGAATGTTTTTGTAGCGAATGATATAACGGAGCTAAGGCGAAAAACGTGGATACTCAATAATCAAAAAGATTTAATTCGAGTTGAAGATCAAAAAGTGTTTGCGAATGCCGAGGGAAAACTAGAAAGCCGAACAAGCATAGTACCCAAATCTATGGCTTGGTATTGGATTAAGAAACGAATGCAGATTTTGCGATACCAGCTTGATCTTGATGACCCAGAGTTTGAAAAGCCAACTTTAACGTGGCCGGTATTTTTAGCGGAAGATCATCCCGCGTGGGACCCTAATATGCCCGCGTATTGGGAGCGTTTTTTACAAGGTATGCAGATGATTAGTGATTACGCCGTCCAGAATGAAATTGATTTACACTTTGTGTTGCTACCAATGGATGTGCAGGTTGATGATTCTTACCGAGATAAATATGCTCGTATTTATTTTGATGAAGAGGCCCAAATAGCCAACCGTCCACAAAAGAAGTTAATGAGTTTTTGTGCCGCCCGTCAGCTAAATTGCCTAGATTTACTACCTATTTTCCGAGCACATCCGGAAAAAGAATCACTCTTTTTTAACTACAATGCGGACCCTCACTTTGATAAATTAGGACATCAGGTAACGGCGGATATTTTGTATGATTATTTGAAAGTCAGAACTAAATAGAATGTTTTTATTAAAAATTTACTAGGTCTTATTAGGGAGGTGGTAGCAATGACATCGGTGTTTTATAAAAGATTGATTTTTTTGGGGCTCCCATTAAAGTCATGGGGCTCTTTTAAAGCAGTAAGCCCCCCTCCAGCTTCCTCAGCGGTGGGAGAGTAAAAAGATTGTAAGTAAGGCGCATAGTATAATGGTAGTACAAAGGTCTCCAAAGCCTTTGGTGTGGGTTCGATTCCTACTGCGCCTGCCAACAAAAACACATTGAGCTTCTGCTCAGTGTTTTTTTGTTTACGAGCGTAGCGAGAGTAGGAATTGAATCCAGGTTCGAAAATAAATCCAAAATTTTGTGACCAAAGGGAGCTACAAATTTTGTGATGTTTCACCTACCGAGTTCTGAAGCGGCAGCGGAAGAATGAAGGGACGGTATTCCTACTGTGCCTGCCAAATAAAAAGTTGCTGCTGAGTTATTTGCTTTAATAAAGATTGTATTTTGTTATCTTGAAACAGATGAAAATTCTTCTTATTGAGGATCATTTAAATTTAGCAAGCTCAATTAAACGTGTTCTTCTGCAAGAAAATTTTTCGGTTGAGCATATTTCTAATGGAGCAGAAGCTGAAATTTTTTGGATAGCTAATAATGAAAATATTGATTTAGTTATTTTGGATATTCAGCTTCCAGGAAAAAATGGGTTCAAGGTGTGCGAAACTATCCGCAAGAAAGGCATTTCGACACCTGTAATTATGTTAACGGCTAAATCTGAGATGAATGAGAAACTTGCGGGATTTATGGCGGGGACTGATGATTATCTTCCAAAGCCTTTTAATTTTGATGAGCTTCTAATGCGAATACAAGCCCTCTTACGTCGCTCCAACGTTCTAATTCCTCAAAAGATAAAAATTACTTCAGTAATTACTTTTGATCAGCTTGCACGAAAAATAGAAAAAAATGGACAGGAGATACGGCTTACAGCAAAAGAATTTGAAATTTTAGAATTTTTAGTTTTGAACAAAAATCAGGCTGTTTCACAGCAAAAAATATTTGATCATTGTTTTGATTTTGCAAAAGAAAATTGGAGTAATACGATAGAGGTGCATATTAAAAATATTCGTAAAAAATGTTTTGTTGATGAGAAGGAAGTGCTCAAGACTGTTCGAGGGTTTGGTTATAGATTGGAAATCTAATGAATTTTTCCGAGCACGAATAAAGCTTACTATTTTTTATGCCATAATAATTGCGGCTCTTATTGTGCTTTTTTCTGGAACATTGTGGTTTGAGATCAACGAAATTCATGATAATTTTCACCAAGAAAAAATTATAGAATCTAATGAGCTATTTTTAGATGAATTTACTGACGAATTTGCCGATAAAATTCTTTTGATTGATATTTTTGTTTTTATTCTGACCACCTTTTTGTCTTATTTCTTGGCAGGGAAAAATCTTCAACCGATTGCTAAAAAGATGAAACAGCAGGCGCAATTTATAGAGGATGCGGCGCATGAAATAAAAAATCCACTTGCGGCCATTTTTGCCTCAGGGACTTCGATTCTACGAGTAAAAGAAATAAGCGATAAACAAAGTCGAGAAGTTTTGGGTGAAATTTTAGAAGAATCGAATCGTCTTATCTCGTTAACGAGCCAACTTTTGCAATTCAAGGATAAAGAACATGTGAGTCTAGAAGAGGTCCAAGTAAAAAAAATTGTAGAAAAAATAATTCAAACTCTGCAGCCATTACTTTTGGAAAAAAAAATAATACTTGATACGCATCTTGTGAATTTTTCATTGTCTATGGCGGAATCAGACTTTGAATCAATTGTTTTTAACTTGCTTCATAACGCTATAAAGTTTTCTCATAAAGAAGGAAAAATAATTATTCGATTAGAAAAAGAAAAAAAGCTTTCTATTCAGGATTTTGGTATTGGGCTTAGTGAAAAAGAAATACCTTTTATTTTTGATCGTTTTTACAAGGCGGATAAGGCTCGAACCTTTGGAGCAAACACCGGATCGGGGCTAGGACTTTCAATTGTAAAAAATATTATTCATTTCCATAATGGAAAAATAAGAGTGGATCGAGGAAAAACCGCTGGATGCGTGTTTACTGTTACTTTTAAATAGATTGTATAAAACTTCAGGAACTCTTCAGATTTACTTATTATAATAAGTTTGTTCTTATTTTTTAAATTATTACTTATGAACAAAATAGCAGCAGTTTCGGCATTACTATTGTCAATAATGACAGGGGGGAATGCGCTGGCCTTTTCTGACGTAGAGGTCGATCACCCTCAAAAAACAAGTATTGAGTATTTGGAAGATGTGGGGGTTATCAAAGGGTATGATGATGGAACTTTTAAGCCTGAGGAGGAAGTTAATCGAGCAGAAATGACAAAGATATTATTGGAGGCGTTAAAAATAAAACCAGACGCAGCTAGTAATAAAAATTGTTTTCCTGACGTAACAGATCAATGGTTTGCTCCTTATGTTTGTTACGCAAAATCACATGACATCCTGAGTGGTTATAGTGATGGAACTTTTAAGCCAGCGAATGCTATTAATACAGTAGAGGCATTGAAAATTATGTTTAATACAAATAAAATTGTTGTGCCAACTCCGGTAGAATTAACTACCAAATGGTATGAACCCTACCTGCAAACGGCTGCAGATAAGAGATTCCTGGAAAAATCAAAAATTGATCCAAAGAGCTCAATGACAAGAGGGGATGTTTCTGATTTGTTTTTCAGATTGCTTGTAACAAAAGAATCTAATAAAAGTATTTATACTCCGAAAGATGCTAAAGATGTGTTAAAGCACAAAACAAACAAAGACGTTGAAATAGACGAGATCCCTAAAATTGAAAAAACTTTCTCAACAGAAAAACAAAGCCTTATAGATAAGCTTTTAATTGAAACAAATGCTGCGAATAAAAGCTTTGATAAAAATACGGCTTTAAAGAAAATCGAAAAATTAGAAAATGAAACAAGTGAATCAATGTTTTGGGAGGATCTAGAGTACTTGTATGCGGATTTTGAAAAATATTATAAAAAAGGAGAAAACAAGAAAGATTTTTCTTTAATTGAAGAATATGAAAGAGGTTATGAATTAGAAGAAATAAAGGGGCATCGTTACGAAAATTATGAGCGTAAAAATATGGATGAAGATTCTAAAAATCTTGAAAAAGATAATATTAAATATCGATACGAAAGGCCTGAAAAGCAAGAGTTTAAAGACGAGACTAGGGATCTAGGAAAGCACCATCGCAATGATTTAGAGGAAGTAGAGAAACATCGAGAAGATGACGATGATGGTGATGATGATTAATTTGAAATTACGAATAAATTAATATTGAAAATAAAAAGCCTCGTAATTTTATGGGGCTTTTTATGTAAAACTTCAGCAGGGCTTCAGGTTCCTTGATTATAATACTTTTGATGAATCGCGAAACGCAAAGAATAATGGGGACGGAAATAGAGATTTTAATTACAAAAAATCCTGGCTTTTCTTTTAGAAAGGCAAAACAGTCAAGTATGAGCGTTTTTAAAATTTTCAAAAGATTAGAAGATAAATTTTCTAGATTTTCACAAAACTCAGAGCTGTCGCAATTAAATAAGCTTAGGGAGATGGCGGTTTCTGAGGAGTTTTTTGACGTATTGCTAACGGCCTTAAAAATGAGCAAGAAATCAAAAGGGATTTTTAATCCTCTAGTGAGTCTTTCATCTATAGGTTATGCGCATGATTTTGCATCGAATAACTTCAAACTACTATCGACAGAATATAATTTAGATTTTTCTGCCATTGAGATGGATAACAGAACAAGGCGAGTGAAACTTCCACAAAAGGCTTTTTTAGATTTAGGTGGTTGTGTTAAGGGGTATGCAGTAGATGTTGCTGTTAAGGAAATGAAAAAAACTTTTTCTGATTTTTTGATAAATGCGGGTGGTGATTTATTTGCTAGCGGAACTTTTTACGGCGCTCCATGGCGAATTGCTATCGAAGACCCTACAGAGGCGTCGGAAAGTATCTTTGGGGTAGAGTTGACGAATGAGGCCCTTGCCACAAGTGGAAACTATCGTCGAAAATGGAAAATTAATGATAAATATTTTCATCACCTGGTGTCTGGAAGAAATAATAAAAATTGTGAAAAAAAAGATTCAAGTGTTTCGGTTAAGGCTTCTTCTGTAATGTTGGCAGATATGCTTGCCACGGTGGCTTTTGTTTTGGGGGAGGCGAATGGTCAAGACTTCCTTTTTGATTATGAAACTTTTGGATACTACACTTAAATTAAATGAAAAATATTATTATGATTTTTGGAGATATCTTATTTAGAGGGAAGATTCCTTATCTTCTTTTTTGGAAAAAAGTGATTCTTTTTTCTTCAGCCGTACCGATAATAGGAATTATTTTTTTAGCCTCTGACTATCGAAACCTAGGCGCAGCCTCTTGGGGAGTATTACTAGTAATTGTCTTTTTACGTCCACTGGGAGATATTTTTGTAGATTTCAAGATATTCCGTGCGATGTTAAGCCTAAGAAAAGAGTTGGGAATTTTATGTGGAAGTTTGGGAGTGTCCCATGGGATTGGATATTTTTTAGATTCTAAAATTCCAGTTTTACAGTGGTTCGTAGGATCGGAGTTGTGGGATATGTCTAAATACTACTTTTGGGGTATTTTGGGGTTTTTCATGGCTACTATACTTACGCTTACATCCAATATATTTTCCGTGAAAATTCTTAAAAAATATTGGAAGAAACTTCATAAAATAACCTATGCTTTTGTTTTTGTTGTGGTGATTCACATTGTACTTATTCGAGCAGAAAAGGCCGGATCTTTTTGGGATTTTGATGTTTGGGGTGATATTTTATTAGTTTTTGGTTTATTCATCTTGTGGTTTCTTTCTATAATGAAAGTGCAAATATCATTTGCGCGCTTTCTTTTCAAAAAAGCCTCCTTAAATAACCAATTATCGGTGTTGGTTGATAGAGAAAACTGTATTGGATGTACCAACTGTACTCGTGTTTGTCCAAACGTTTTTGTGATGAAAGAGGGGAAATCAATGCCGATGAACCCTCCGAATAATGAGGAGAATGAAATGATTCAAATGGCCATTGATCAATGCCCAGTAAATGTTATATCGTGGGAAGGTGGTGAAACTGAGACTGAAGAGGCGCAGGAGCAAAAACTTATTTTTAAATTTCAACAAAAATTGAATGCAGAAGTCTCTGTCTTCACTTTTTCACACTTAGGACTTAAATTTATTCCTGGGCAGTTTTTGACTCTTATTTTTGAAGAAGAGACGGGTAAATTTCCGCGATCATATTCTATTTTTTCGGCAGATGAAAAAACGGTGACTTTTTGTATTCGACTTTTACCAGAAGGAAAAGGTTCGCAAAAATTAAAAAAACTTGCCGTTAATGATGTGGTTTTGGCTCGAGGGCCTTTTGGGAATATACAATTACAAAATACAAATTATTTAAAGGTTTTTATTGGAACGGGGACTGGAATTTCACCTCTTTTGTGTATGATTAAGGTTCTGCCTGAAACAGTCCAAAAAGCCCTTTTCTTTGGGGTTAGGTCAGAAAGAGATATTTTTTTATGGGAAGAACTGAAAAATATCCAAGGTTTATTTTTATCTTACTCCCTTTCTAGACCCTCTAAAAATTGGAAAGGTGAGAAGGGGCGGGTAACAGATCATATTATTAGGAGTGAATTTCCTAAAGAAACAGAGTTTTATATCTGTGGGAACCCTAAGATGGTTGATTCGGTTCGAGTAATTTTAAAAGAAAAAAAGGTTCCGGACAATAAAGTGTTTTTCGAGCAATTTTCTTAAAAAT
>CAMZKS010000053.1 GCA_947311285.1 uncultured bacterium
CATACAACTCAATTCTCTATACTATAACTAAATAACCTTCCGTGTTGCGTTTGGGGTGAGAATTTAGGTGAACTAAATTCAGTATGACAATAAAACATGAAAAAAATTATAATTTTTGGCGCCAGTGGCTCCGTTGGCAGGTCGGCTATTGAATTGGTACGTGCCAACCCAGAACAATTTAAAATTGTCGGCGCCAGTGCCGGTCGCCGTTTTAAGAATTTAGAAAAAACCGCGACAGAATTAAATATTGAACACTTGCTCGATACCCGAGGACAAATGACACCCCAAGCCATTACCGGCTTCATTCAGCAGTGTAAACCTAACATTATACTTAATGCTGTGAGCGGTTTCGCAGGACTCCGCTTTACGCTCGCAACCTTAGAATCAAATTTTCCGCTAGCCCTGGCCAACAAAGAAAGCTTGGTGGCCGCCGGAGACTTTGTTATGGCCCTCAGCAAAGAACGTAAATCCCCTATTATTCCGGTCGACTCTGAACACTCGGCTATTTGGCAGTGTTTAATAAACGACAACACAGAAATTAAGCCGTTTAATAAAATATATTTAACCTGTTCTGGAGGCCCCTTTTTTGGCAAAACAGATTTAAGTACCGTCACGCCAAACCAAGCTCTTGAGCATCCCAACTGGGACATGGGTGAGGGAATTACCATTGATTCGGCAACGCTGGCAAACAAATGTTTGGAATTCTTTGAAGCCATGCATTTATTTGGGGCCACCAAAGACCAAGTTGAGATCGTTATTCACCCCCAATCAATGGTGCATTCTATGGTCCAATTTGACGACTCAAGCATTATTGCTCAGCTATCACCCCCAAGTATGCAGCTGCCAATCGCCTATGCCTTAAACTTTCCTGAACGATCTGACTGCGGATTACCAAGCCCGGATTTTAGGGCGCTTGATTTAAGCTTTAGAGCCCCAGATAAAAATACCTTCAGAACGCTACAAGTGCTTGAGCACTGCGCAGCCCACATGCAAAATATGCCAACGGTATTTAATGCCGTTAATGAAGACGCTCGAAACGCCTTTATTGTCGGCAAAATAAGCTTTGTACGAATTTTTGAAATACTTGAAGCGGTGACGACTCAAATACGAATTATGCCACTCGAAAGCCTCGAGCATATTTATGAAGTGGATAAAAACGCTCGGGCCATGGCTCAGGCCTTAATTAATAAAAGCTAACATGAAAAATGTTGTCCTTATTCTGGCCGCCGGAACCTCTAGCCGCTGTGGCTTTGATAAATTGCTAGTAAAGCTCAACCAACGAACGGTTTTAGAGCAATGCCTAAATACCTTTCAACAATGTAATTTGATTGATGAGATTTGGGTGATTGGAAAAACGGTAAAATCAAACGGAAAATTAAAAGGTAGTATTAAAGGTGGTAACTCTCGATTTAAATCTGTTAAAGCCGGCATTCAACATTGTGCGAATATTTATAATAAAGATGTACGAATTATTGTGCACAACGCGGCTAATCCGTTTTTATTGTTAGAGGATTTAAACAAAGGCTTGATTGATGCAGAACATAAAGAGAATTTAATTTTTGGCTTTTTCTCCCCAAACTCCATTAAACAAGTAACAAAAAACGGAATAGTGAGTAAATTTTTAGATCGTGAACAAATTTTTGAAACACAGACGCCACAAATCTCAACTTTAGAAAATTTCAGTGAAGCTCTTGAGGTTTTTAGAGACCCGTCTCAAAGTTTAACACTATCCAGAGAGACCGGTCTCAAATCCGACGAAGAACCAAAAGATGAAGCTGAATTACTCGCACTACTAGACGAACCTATCCATGTTTATGAATGTGATCCCGGAAATACTAAAATCACCTTTGCAACAGACGTTAAAGCCACTCAAGCAAATTCGATTCGTATTGGTCTAGGCGAAGATAGTCATCGGTTTTCTAAAAACTTTAACCCCGAAAAACCTTTCCGCTTAGGAGGTGTTGATATGAGTGAAGACCAGTTAAGCTCTGATGGAAATTCTGACGGAGATGTAATTTTACACGCTCTGTGCAATGCTCTGTTATCGGCCTTTGGTGATAAAACTTTCGATCCCATCGCCACTCCAATTTGCGCCGGAGGAGAAACCAACTCCAAAGCGTACCTAACTGCCACCCTGCAACATCTAAAAAACGCCGGACACTTCGTATCACTTAAACAAGTACTGATATCCCTTGAAGGTGCTCAGCCCAGAATTGCTCCCCAACATGATAAAATCACATCAAACCTAGGCAAACTACTAAATATTGAGCCCTCAAACATAGGTTTAACCTACACCACCGGAGAAGGCTTAAACAATTACGGTAAAGGCCTAGGAATAGGATCACATGTTTTAATCACACTCAACGCATGATTGAAATCTTTTCTCCTGCTAAAATAAACCTAACGCTCGACGTGAAGCCCAAAAACATTGGAGCTAATTTTCATGAAATCGAAACAATTTACCATAAACTTAATTGGGGTGATAGTCTGACTATCCAAGCGGCTAAGAAATTTGAAATTCTCGGTAATTTTGACTGTTCTACAAAAAATAATTTAATTTATAAAGCTTGGCGATTGATAGTAGATTTAAATCTTAACCGAGACCGGTCTCAAAATTCAAACATAGAAATCGAGACCGGTCTCGAGCGACTACCGGCCGTTAAAGTTTTTGTTGATAAAAAAATTCCCAGTGGCGGTGGCCTTGGCGGTGGTAGCTCTAACGCGGCTCATTTTGTTTTGGGGTACTTCAAACTATTTAATTTAGGGGAAACACCAGAGGTCTTAGTAACGTCACTGAGTGATCTAGGCAAAGATATCCCTTTTTTTCTGCAACCTAGTCCTTGCGCCTTAGGTAGTAATTTTGGAGAAAAAATATCACCACTAGACTTTGATTTTTCCCAGCAAACCGTTCACCTCTACTTCCCTCCTTTCAAAGCTAATACAGCTGCCGCATATGGAAGACTCAGTAAATTTGATACAAACTTTACTCAAAAATTTTTACAACAACCAAATCTCAAAAATTGTGGTAATACCTTTCAGCAAAACATTGAACAAAAAAAATACTCAAAATTAATCCTAACCGGTTCTGGAAGCACTTTTTATAGCTTCGGAAAAATCAAAGTTCCTGAATATAAAATCATAGAAACAACACTTCTCTAGTCGCACTTTCGTTTACCAAGTGTCAAGAAAGCAAAGAATTTCGAATTTACTGGATCCCTGCTTTCGCAGGGAAGAAAGCGTTGTTTATTTCCCTTTCCGACGTTGCCGATCTGCGAATTCAAAAAGCACCTCCCTCATGTCTTCCGAGGTTAAGGCTGGTAATTTTTTAGCATGAAAATTAAATTCCGCATAAGCCGCCTGCCACATGCAAAAATTACTTAATCTTTGTTCGCCTCCACTTCGCAGAATCAAATCTAGTGATGGCACCTCCAAATACCTTTTGAAGTCTGTTCCTCCCGCCTCAACCGCTCGCTTTATTTCATCCTGACTACCATAATCTAAACACAACACCAAAGTGAAATCACTAAAGTGCGCCGTTTCCATTTCAAGCGCCTTTAGCTTCGTCATTAAAAGCTTTGGCAAACGGTCTTTACGTCCCGCATGAATGAATCGAATTTTCTTTTCTTTAATATCTTTTGGCCACTCTTCTGCCATCTTTAAATAAAGCTTCATTAAATCGGCCACCTCTAAAGGAGAACGCTTCCAGTTCTCCGTTGAAAATCCATACACAACCAAAGTGTCCCAGTCTGGATGATCATATAAAGCCGGCAAAATCACCTCTTTAACTACCGCAAAACCATTACTGTGACCTTGTGCCACCGGCACATTATTTTCTTTCGCCCAGCGACGATTTCCGTCTGCGATAAGCCCAAAAGCAAGTTTTTTTGACATCAACCCAAGCTTATCACAAATTAATCGTCTTTTGGTAATTTAAAAGTAACCCCTATTTTTGTGCATAAAAAAACCATCCCGAGTACTCGGGATGGTTCTAAATTTAAAAATATTTTTTAACTATGAAACGTGAACGAATTTTCGTTCGTAACGTCGGCCGTCAAATCGAGTTACTGATTTCTCTGTAAAGCTAACTTCACCCGCTACTTTAGCGTAAATAGTAAAATCTTTCCCCATACCGACCCCGTTACCAGGACGGAATTTAGTTCCTTTTTGTCGAATAACAATTTCTCCAGCGTTCACTGTTTCTGAACCGAAACGTTTGACGCCACGTCGTTTAGCGTTTGAATCTCTACCATTCTTGGTACTACCACCGGCTTTCTTAGTTGCCATGTTTAAATATTTAAATTATTTCTTCCAGAATTTAAGCGTTTCAAGTCTTTTGTCAACGTGATTTAAACGTTAGTTTCCGGCTTAAGCACTAAACTAATATCGATAATGCTCCGGCTTAAACGGGCCATCCACATGAAGTCCTAAATATTCAGATTGCTCCGAGCTTAAAGTATCAAGCTTGATGCCTAATTTTGGTAAATGCAGGGCGGCGACCTTTTCGTCTAGATGTTTCGGTAAAGTGTAAACACCCACTTCGTATTGGTCGTGTTTTTGCCACAATTCAATTTGTGCCAGTGTTTGATTAGAAAAACTACACGACATCACAAAGCTTGGATGCCCCGTAGCACAACCTAAATTAACAAGTCGACCTTCGGCTAATATGATTAGTTTTTTTCCGTCAGGAAAGGTTACATGATCCACCTGCGGTTTAATTTCATCCCATTCTAAATGCTTAATCCCTGCGATATCAATTTCTGAATCAAAATGTCCGATGTTGCACACAATCGCATTGTGCTTCATGGCCGTCATATGATCCTTTGTGACTACATTACAACAACCTGTGGCCGTTACTACTAAGTCTGCCTCTAGGATAGCCTGAGACATAGGAGCGACCTCATATCCCTCCATACTGGCTTGTAATGCACAAATTGGATCAATCTCAGTCACAATCACTCGTGCGCCGTTGTTTCGCAAACTTTGTGCTGTCCCTTTACCAACATCCCCAAACCCCGCCACAACCGCCACTTTTCCAGAAATCATAACATCTGTCGCTCGCTTAATAGCATCCACTAAACTTTCACGACAGCCATATAAATTATCAAACTTAGATTTAGTGACCGAGTCATTCACGTTAATGGCTGGGATTTTCAAAGTCCCCTCTTTCATCATTTGGTATAAACGGTGTACGCCCGTGGTGGTTTCTTCCGACACGCCTCGAATATTTTTTAAAAGTTCAGGATATTTCTCATGCATTAGCACGGTTAAATCTCCTCCATCATCTAAAATCATATTTGGAACCCAATCCTCGGGACCATGAATCGTGTTTTCTAGACACTCCCAATACTCCTCTTCTGTTTCACCCTTCCAAGCAAATACCGGAATCCCTGCTGCCGCAATTGCGGCAGCGGCGTGGTCTTGCGTTGAAAAAATATTACAGCTACTCCATCGAACGTCCGCCCCTAATGCTGTCAGTGTTTCAATTAAAACCGCTGTTTGAATGGTCATATGGATACACCCTGCAATTCGAGCCCCTTTAAGCGGCTGTTCCGCTTTAAATTCATTTCGAATCGCCATCAACCCCGGCATTTCAGTTTCGGCAATATTTATTTCTTTTCGCCCAAAACTCGCCAAATTTATGTCAGCCACGTTGTAATCATTCATCAAAAATAGGCTACAAATTTGTGGCAGCTTTAAAAGCAAAAATTAGAACCAGCAAAATTATTCGATGTAACGAGCATCAATACAACGACCTTCCACACAGCGGCGATCATTCACTCGCGGCGCAGACCCGCATTTGTACTCACAAGGGTTACAGTTATCTTGATAAGTCGTTAAGGCTGGTTGGTAATCCGAAAAATCAATACCGGTATTATGAAAAATAAAACAACCAAACGGACAACTACCTTCCACCACGGCACAATCATCATTGGTTTCGCAAAAATTAATATCCGCAAAACTAGTTTCTAAATCTTGGGTAATAGCTTCACAGCTTACATTTGAATTCTGTACCGCTGCAACCGAAGTTACTATCAAATCTTTCTCTGCTGCGGTCTCCGATTTCGCAACAGGGGACGTAGTCTCTAAAGGAAACTCCGACAACGGATCAACTAATAGCGGTGGCAATCCCGAAGCATCAATCGTTCCCTGAAGCTCTGGTGGCAATGCCGGGCCGTTAGTATCGCCCCCACAAGCAACCATCAAAATAGATAGCGGTACTAAAAACAAATATTTCATCATGCTTAAGTGTAAAATAAACCAGACCAGTTACCAAACGAATCTCATTAAAGGTTTTATTCGAAACTCGGTTGTGGTGCCGGCAGTTGCAC
>CAMZKS010000054.1 GCA_947311285.1 uncultured bacterium
TGGTGACGGTGTGCGAGACAACGAAGACGGCGCTCCTTTAGACCCAGATGACACCGTTGATACGGATGGGGATCGTGTTGGGGACGCAAATGATGAAGATGACGATAACGACGGCCTGAGAGATGTGGATGAAGTCTCCTTAGGGACTGACCCAAAAAACGCTGATACCGATGGTGATGGCGTACAAGACTCTCTTGATGCCTTTCCATTAGATCCGCTAGAAAACCGTGATACCGATGGCGACGGCGTTGGGGACAATGCCGATCTAGATGATGACAATGATGGTTTAAGTGATCTAGATGAAATCAGCTTAGGTACCAGCGCAATCTTTACCGATACCGATGGTGATGGCGTCATTGATTCTTTAGACAAATTCCCTTTTCAAGCCTATGAATGGGCCGATGCTGACAACGACGGCTTAGGCGATAACATGGATAAAGACGATGATAATGATGGTTTAAAAGATATTGATGAACCTCGTTATAACACCGATCCTCTTAATCCTGATACCGATGGTGATGGAGTAACAGATGGTGATGAAGTGAAGTTAGGCATGGACCCAACAGACCGTGATACTGATGGTGACGGCGTTTGGGATAGAGTCGATGCTTTTCCGCTAGACCCACGTGAAAGTGTTAACTCTGATGGAACGGGGGTAGGCGATAACGCCGATCCTGATGATGATAACGATGGTTTGTCTGATCGAGATGAGAAAGAATTTGGGACCGATCCTTTAAACTCAGACACTGATGGTGATGGCTTAAGTGATGCGGCTGAAATTGAAATCGGAACCAATCCTCTTGAATATGATTCTGACGGTGACGGACTTGATGATGAATTTGAAGTAGCCGTTGGGTCTGATCCTTTAAACGCAGATTCTGATAATGACGGCATTAATGATCGCAATGAATGGGTTAATAAAACTTTTGTAGCCACTCCAACATTTCGAGTAAACGAAACAGCTCAAAGTGGGGTTAAGTTTAACGGCCGATCGGTAGCAAACGCCATTCAAACAGGAAACACAGAGACAATCATTAAGGCCCCGACTATTAATAACGCCGACACCCGACCAAAGGCACAACTTGAATACTGGGTAAACGGAGAACTCACGCCAAACGGTAACTATAAACTACCATGGTACATTCCATTTTCTAAGGTCAAGGTCGAGGTGAAAGCCAACGTAAACGGAAAACTTATTCCTGTACGCGAAAGAGAAGTGTGGATGTTCAATCCTTGGTGGGGCGCCGTTATAGGCGGTATTGCCACTTGGTGGATCATTGCCGGAAGACTACCAAGAAAAGAAGCACCAAAAAAGAAAGTCGTAGTAGCGGCTACTAAAAAACGAGGACGCGGGCGTCCACCGAAGAAGAAATAGACGGAAAAATATAACTGAGGGGTAAAACCCTCAGTTGAAATTAAATAAAAAAAGCCTCTTCAATGCATGAAAAGGCTTTTTTAATCAAACAAATCGTTTAACTAAAATATTTACCTGCTAAATACATTTCAAGTTCTGCAATCTTTATTCGCTCCTGAGCCATAGTGTCACGATCACGTACTGTTACCTCTTCATCCTCTAACGTGTCGTAATCAACCGTAATACAAACCGGCGTTCCAATTTCATCTTGGCGTCGGTATCGCTTACCAATATTTCCGCCTTGGTCATATTCACAGTTACCAAATTTTTGAACTAGCGTTAAAATTTCTTCTGCCTTTTCTGGTAATCCGTCTTTTTTAGTCAATGGTAAGACGGCCACCTTTACCGGTGCAATGACCGGTTTTAAATGTAGAACCGTCCGTACATCACCTCCTTCTAAGGTTTCTTCTTCATACGCCGTACTCAAAATAGCTAAAATAGAACGATCAACCCCAAAGGTTGGCTCAATAACATGCGGAATGTATTCCTCATTCGTCTGAGGATCACGCCAACGTAACTTTTTACCGGAAGCGTTTTCATGGTTCGTTAAATCAAAATCCGTTCGATAGGCACAACCATACAGCTCCTTAACGCCAAAGGGGAATTCATATTCCAAATCAATCGTCTTTTTAGAGTAATGCGCCAACGCGTCTCCTTCTACCGCTAACTCATGAATCTTCTCTTTCTCTAAACCAATCACTTCACACCAGTTATACATCGCTTTCAACCAAGCCTCGAAATGTGTTTCCCATTCCGATTCATGCACAAAGTATTCAATCTCCATTTGCTCAAACTCCAAAACCCGAAAAATAAAGTTCCCAGGAGTAATTTCATTTCGAAACGCTTTCCCAATCTGACCAATTCCAAACGGTACCTTAACTCTAGTTGTATCAATCACGTTTTTAAATTCCAAAAATATAGCCTGAGCCGTTTCTGGTCGTAAATAAGCTGTACTATCTTCACCGGTTTTGGCCATCTGCGTTTCGAACATCAAGTTAAACTGACGCGCCTGCGTAAAATCTTGCTTCTTACACTTAGGGCACTTAATCCCCTGCTCTGCAATAAAAGCCGTTAAGGCTTCTAAGCTCATATGGTCCGCATTACCGTCCATTTTTGTTTCGGCTAAATGATCCGCTCGGTGTCTGGCTTGACAGTTTTTACAATCCATCATCGGATCATTAAACGTATCTACATGCCCAGACGCTTGCCATGTTTTTGGGTGTAGTAAAATTGTTCCATCAATTCCGACCATGTCTGGTCGTTGCTCAATAAACATTCTCCACCACAACTGTTTTAAGTTATTTTTCATTTGCGAGCCATACGGCCCATAGGTGTACGAGTTCGCAAACCCACCATAAATTTCACTTCCTGGGTAAATAAAACCCCTTCGTTTACATAATGCCGTTATTTGGTCCATTGTTGTCATCGAGAATTAGTGTACTAAAAAAATAAAGGCTTAGTAATAGAATTTCAGTAAATAAAAAAACACCGCCTTTTAAGCGGTGTTTTTTTCTTAATAAAACAAAATACTATTTATTCAGTTCTGCGTTCACTGCGGCACTTAGCGTGGCTGGTGCTACGGCTCCAGGTAAAATTTGCGTCCCTACAAAAATTGAAGGTGTGCCCGTCACTCCGTATTTAGAGCCTTCAGCGATATCAGCCATCACCTCAGCCTGAAGTGCCGCTCCGTCGTTCGCTAAACAAGCTTGAATATCTACCCCTTGCTCGGTCGCGTAGTCTGCTACTTGTTGTTCTGCCGCCGGAACCCCCATTCCAGTAAAGCTTGCTTGATCCGCAAATATTTGATTTTTAACCGCAAAGTAAGCGTCATTGCCACCTTCCTGTAACACACAATTGGCGGCCTTATGAGTCCCTCCATAGGATTCTTTATGGAAACTTAACGGAAAATCTTTAATGGTGTAAGTAATGGTCCCATCATTTACTAGCTGATCAATCAAAGCCTTATTTTGATCAGAAAAACGTTTACAGTAAGGACATTGCATGTCGGTAAATTCAACCACTTGAACCGGACCGTCACCACGACTTGGCTCTGAATCTAAATCTGCGAACTCAGGCGCAACAATAAACTTACCAGGCTTAAACCCAACTCGCGCTCCATCAATGAAATAAAGATCATCTTTTCCAATCAGAAGCCCCGCCGGCAAATTATCGATAAATTTAACCTCTTCTCCATCCGCACCTGGCACTTTTAAGGCTTCAATGTCTTCTCCAAAGAAATATTGTGGAATTGATACTAAGTCAAAATCAGTAATTAACTGTTTCCCTTGGGCCGAATCAACATCAACTTGTTTAATTTTTAAAGCAGGAGTCACGCTCGCTCGAAGTGAATCCAAGCTAGCGGTCTCATCACAAGCCGCTCCACAGTTTTTGTCATTTAAGACAATGACTGTTACAGGGATACCACCAACGGGCATCCACGTTTTATCATCAATAACAAGCATGCCTTCCTCTGCATCAAAAGATTGCATCCAATAAGTATCTGAAACATAAATTCCAATTAAAGCACCACCCAGCAATACGGCCAATAGCCACCCCCACAAGCCCCCCGTACTAGATTTTTTAGGGGCAACCACTTTATTCGAAGCGGCTACTACCGGAGTCACTACTTTCGTTGAGTTTTTTACATAAATAGCAA
>CAMZKS010000055.1 GCA_947311285.1 uncultured bacterium
AGACTAGTACTGAAGCTATAATTAAAATGTTAACATAACGAATTCTTGAGTTTATTTCATCAATCCGATCTGCCGCTTTTTCGTGAATTTTGTGATTAAAAACACATTGAGCGAACTGCTGACGAACGATACCGAGATTTAATTTATTCATTCTGCCCTGTAAATTTGGAGCCAAATATTTCACGCCATTTTATATTAGCAGAATAAGTCTTTTTTTCTGCTTCTAATCTACACGCATCTACCGCTTTGTTGTAGGCAACTAATGCTTTGTACTCAAAGTTATCATCTCTATAAACAAATTGACCACTCCCCAAAGCCTTCCAATAAGATTGTTGAGGGTCTTGATCCTTAAGAAACTTAAAAAAATCTCTGATCATATAATCATAATAAATATAAGATTTATCGCTATGCTCCCAATTACAAATAAAATTGTAAGCCATAGTATCTATGAGTAGTCCTCCCATAGGAACATTTTTCTCGTATTTCCATATACGTATCATTCTACAAAGACGTTTCAAATTTGAATTACATATCACGTTGCGCCACTTTAATGTTTCTATTTCGGGCTTTGGATTAGTTTTTTTCCAACTTCCACCATTATTACTACATGGGTGAGTAAAACTACCGTCAGTATTTATGAAACATGGTACAACTTCAAAAGTAATGCCATCAGTAAAAGGTACTACAACCACTTGCCCATCAGCCTTAAGGCTCGTATGAGCATATGTAGTCTCAATAGATTTTTTAAAAGCCTGAAGCAACGCAGATTGCCCGTTACCATTGTAATTATTGTATTGAACGTAAACATCGTAAGGTAGCGTAAAAAGCATGTCTATATCGCTAACCCTTGTGTCAGTTCCTCTACCGTATGAGCCTACATACAGGCTGTGATTATTTTCCGATGAAGTCGACCAGAAATCAGTATTTAAACGCTTAGTTATTTGTTTATAGCGACTTGAAATTTTCTCTTTGTTTGAGTCACTAATCCGAATATCACTGTTAAACTTACTAAATTTTGTCGAAACACTCATAAGTTCAAGGGATGTTTAATAATTTGCTCCTGTAAATGATGTGCCGTGGCAGTAAGATAAATTGTTGTTGTCTTTATATCACTGTGTCCCATCATTTTGGATAAAGAAAAAATATCACATCCGCCCTCTAACATCAAGGTGGCAAACGTATGCCTTAATAAATGCGGGTAAAAATCTATTTTGCTCTTGGCTCTTAGCTTTAACACTAACCGCTTAATAACGTTCTCTCCCATTTGTGAGTCTTGCCGTAAAGACGTGAAAAAATAAGGACAGTGCTTCTTCAATCGTTTCCGTTCTTTTAAGTAGTCCTCTAACAATTCAATCAGGCTTAAATTAAGGGGAATGATTCGGTCTTTCGAGCATTTACCTAAACGAACATGCAAGACTTGGTTTTCAATATCTACGTCTACCATTTTTAAGTCTCTTAGTTCCGATTTACGCACCCCTGTAAAAATAAAAGTCGCAATAATGGCTATACCTCTAAACTTTTCAAACTTGTAGTCGTACGGATAGTTTTTAGTCCAATCCATTAAACGAATGGCTTCATCTTTACTTAAATACTTGGGCAAAGTCTTGGGTTGTTTGGGTACGGGTATCAAGCGCATGTAGTTCTTCTCTAGTATCTCCTCGGCTATCATCCAATCTAAAAACGAGACCCACGCTTTCATGTGATTCTTAATATTCTTCGGTGACCAGTTACGCTCTAGCTTGCCGTAACGTATCCATTCTTCAAAGCCTGCTTTGCTTAAGCTACTGACCATAAGGTCTCTGGCCTTAGGATCACTGGCGAACTTCAAATAAGCATTAATTGAGTGTTTATAACCTCTAGCCGTGTGCGGACTTAGGCCTCTAAAAACTACGATATTTTCGAGATAGCGACGCTGTAAACGGGGTAATTCATTCATGTTCAATGGCCTTAGGGTTTAGCCTGAGGGTCACTGGTTCGCGTTTTTTCCTAAAAAAAATCCAGGAGACTAATCCTAGATTGAAAATTGGTTGCGGAGGTTAGATTCGAACTAACGGCCTTCGGGTTATGAGCCCGACGAGCTACCACTGCTCTACTCCGCGTACTTACTCAAAGCTCACCGAGTGTAATAAGTTAGCGTTTAGTGTCAACTAGCGTTCCAAATCTTCCACACTTTTACGTGGTAAACGCACATCTTCCTCTCCTCCAGATTTACCAAGGGCTATCACCATAATAGCGATCTCGTTATCCGCTAAGCCAAGGTAACGCTTTAAATCTAGTTGGCGCACGCCCATCATCGGGCAAGCGGCTAAACCTAAATCTTCCGCGGCATATAAAAAAGTCATCGCCGCAAGACTCGCGTTCCGAATCACCATCTCTCGTTTTTTCCAAGTCTCCCGTTCTTTTTCAAGCGAGGATTTTAAACCTGCCGCTTTGGCCGGTGTTAACGCTCGGTACTCCTGCCATTCGTCTAAAATACGATCTGACTCATTTTTTCCAAAATCTATATCCCCAATTACAACCACCAAATTACCAGCTGTTTTTACAATGTCTTGGTTTAAACAAATTTTATGTAAGGCCTCAATATCTTCTTCACTTTGTAATAACTGAAACTTCCACGGCTGCGCGTTATACCCAGAAGGCGTATTGCGCACGTACTCAAGTAGTTTGTACCAAGTCGTCTTATTAACCTTAAAATCCGGAGCAAAATTATGCACCGAACGACGAGACTGCACTAAATCTTTAAATTCCATCACCATTCATGGTAACTAAAATTCAAAACAGCGCGATTTTTTAATGTTCAGACTACAAGCCGTTCGCTTTAAAGAAATCAATAATTTCTGTAGTGGCATTAATATCGATGGTCGTATTACCGAGCAACGAAGAGTTCCCGCTACTACCGGGCCAAGTGTGTCCACCTCCGGTAATTTTAAAGGCTTCTAGGCGACCTTGCGCACAAGCATCGTACGTTAATTTTTCAACGGTAGTGGCATCAACGGTACTATCCGGCACATCGGTTAGTATGGCGTCACCACATTGATTTTTAGCGGACCAAAAATCAGTTGTATCAGAATAAGAAAGTACTATTCCTCCCGCCACAAGATCTAAGTCTGGAATACCCGAAACTTCCCCTCCATCATAGGGCATTACTGGATCGTCAGTGCCACTAAACAAAACCATATTTACGTCATCGTTCGGATTACAGACACTTTGCAGATTTTGAGGCAAGTTTGCCGCGACCGAAGCAAAGCCAAGAAAGTCAGCCGCCGCTTCACAGGCTAAACGCTGAGTCAACATGCCGCCATCAGAAATGCCTACCACAAACACTTTATTTCGGTCTATCTTCCAATCATTTTCTAATATTGTAATTATCGTGTTTATATAAGCCACATCATCAATGGGCGACGCCGTATTACTACGACCATCGTTCCATTGCCGGTTTTTCACCTCTGGATACACCGCAATAAACTTTTGGGTATCAGCCACGTCCGACATGCCCGTTTGGCTTGCGACACTACTAGCACTTCCGCCATTGCCGTGCAACACTAAAACGGCCGGATGCAGACTCGTTGCGTCTAAACCCGCCGGCACATGAATCATAAATTCACGTTGTGCTCCTTGCTGGTAAAAGTTTAAAGTCCGATTCCCCGTTGCCAAATAAGTCACACCATCATCGCCAACTTCAAAAGTTCCATTTACTGGATCAATTTCACCCGGTGTCGTTGTTGTTTCGGCTAAATTCCCGGTTCCAATAACAGCACTGCCGTCAGCCCCAGAATAAGTTAAGGCAATTACACTTTTGGTAATAACGTACGCAAAAATAATAACGACTAATCCGGCACTCGCCCAAATTAAGCCTTTCTTCGCTTTTCCTAGCGCTTCAGTGTTTCCAAAGGCAAAAGTTAAACGAGCCCCATTTAAAACCATAAACAAAATCGCTACCGCTGCCGCTAAAGCCGCAGCTCCGTCCGCCACTCGTTGTAGCAAAACCGCAAAAGCGGTGACTGCCCCAACAGGGTTGCCTCCACTACTTAGAGACGCTCCAGGAATACCGCCTGGCGCAGGATAAGGAATACCAGCGGCCTGTACTTCAGGAAAGATAATATAAATAAGTCCGAGCACTAAAATACTGGAAACTAAAAGTCGAAAATTTGGTACGAGTAATTTCATAATCTAAACAAGAATAAAGAAGACGGCCTTCATAATAGAGTAACTCAAAACGATAAAGACCAACCCAATAACCGCAAAACTGAAAAAGTCTTTCGACTTTTTGATCTCCTCTTCTTGATCTCCCGCATAAACAAACGTAAAGCCGGCATATAAAAACATAACCGTAATAATAGGGGCCACTAACCAAATCAGTAACTCTACAATTTTAGGAATAAAGTAAATAATTAGTCGTCCTTCACCTTGGTTTAACGCCCCGTTATTGCTTCCAATAACTCCGGTTACTTGTCCGCCTTCGCCCCAAGCGGGAAAAATAATATTTGGGTTAAACATCCCCGCGCCACTAGTTCCAGTGGTAGTAGTGGTTTGACCTGACTCTCCGGTTAAGGCGTTTACTTCGGAAATAATACCACCAATACTATTTCCAATATTACCCACTTCATTCACTACGTTTTGTGCTTGCTCAATACCTTGCGCCAAATTTGAAGTTTGCGCATTCACTTCTTGGCTATAAATTAAACCAGCAAAAAGTGCTGCTGTAAAAACCGTTGTTAATAAAATTCTCATTTAACCTAAATAATTAATCGTAATTACAATTCGAACTAAAGCATATGCCACTACGGTAATCACCATGCCTATTATGCCCCAAGTAATAGTTTCTCGAGCCTTTGTTTGTAGTTCCTGATTCCCTCCTCCAACCAAATACATAATCCCCGCAACGATCATCACAATCACTGAGCCTGCCAACACTACGGCCACCACCCAATTTGTTATATTTGGCAAAAACACATCTCGAAAATAAGAAACGCCAAAGGCCGCGTTTTCAGGGCCAGCCAAAATACCACCATTTGATACCGTCGGAACACCACTCACAACTGCCGCGCCAGCACCGCCCCCAGTTCCGCCGCCTCCAAGCAAACCTTGAATACTGCCGATTAAAGCCGTTCCCGATTGTACTGCCGCCCCAATTGAAGCCACTCCCTGACTAATTGAGTTAAGAAAAGAGGCTTCTGTTGTTGGCATCATGGTAAAATTAACCGCTAGCATCAAGCCAAATGCCAAGACTACTGTGCTGAAGCGAGACCAAAGTGAGTTTTTCATTCTAATTATTATACCAGAAATTCAAGCTTTATTCAAGCACTCAAAAAAGTTTTAAGCTTTAGTATGAACCAATTTAAAAAGAGATCTTAAAAAAAAGACGTCCCCGTCTAGATTTTAGAGCCAAATGAGTGTATAATGATCTGATTTATGAAAAAAGATGCAGCGGATGCGGTTGGAATTGTGAAAGCCCTGAAAGAGCGGGCGCTCAGCCTCGGTGCGTCTGATATTTTCTTGTCTGCAGGTTCAAAACCAAGTTGTCGTATTAATAATAAAACAATTTTTTTTGATGACGAACCACCGATTACCAACGCGTTACTAGAGTTTTACTTGATAATGCAACTAGGCACAGAACACCAAAATGTTTTAAAAGATCGCACTGAATACGATTTTGCTATTAGTTCTGAAGACAGTGGAAAACGCTTTCGAGCCAACGTGTTTTGGCAAATGGGAGGCTTATCCATTGTGTTTCGTTATATTCCGGAAAAAGTACCGAGTTTTGAGGAACTCAATTTACCAAATCAGATTAAAAAAGCGCTAGAATACAAAAATGGGCTCGTATTGGTTACCGGTGCCATGGGATCAGGGAAATCCACTACTCTAGCAGCGCTCGTGGACTTGATAAACAAAAATCAGCACAAACACATCGTAACGATTGAAGATCCAATTGAGTTTATTCACCACAACGAGCTTTCACTTATTGAACAACGGGAATTAGAAATTCATACTAAAGACTTTAGCAAGGCTATTCGTTCTTGTTTACGGCAAGCCGCCGATGTTATTTTAGTAGGAGAACTACGGAACTTAGAAACCATTCAAGCGGCTATTACCGCCGCTGAAACCGGAGCCTTAGTACTCGGGACACTTCATACCAATGGTGCCGCGGGTGCCGTTAATCGTTTAATTGATGTGTTTCCACCCGATCAACAAAATCAAATTAGAACACAGCTATCAGACGTGCTTAGATGTGTTATTTGGCAAACATTACTGCCGTTAAAAAAAGAAAATAAACGGGTCGCAGCCTTTGAGATTCTGTTTCAAAATTACGCCGTTTCAAGCTTGATTCGAGACAACAAAACCTTCCAGCTGGATTCGGTTATTGAAACGGGGCAACAAGACGGCATGGTCTCTATGAAAAAAACTATTGAATGGCTACTTTCAAACGATTTAATTACTCAAGAAGTAGCCCACAGAACGCTACCACAAGACTTTACACTGCCAGAAAAACTGAGTTTAAACTACTGATCATAAGTAACCCCTAACACAACATTTAGGTCTATTACATCCACAGGATCTATTTTTACGGGTATTTGTTCTGTGTCATTCTCTATCACCGGCGCAGGAATCACATCAAAATACGTTTCCATAAAGTCTTCCGTCAAAGGGATTTCTCTTTTTGATGCTTTCTCAAAGAAAGATCGAAATACGGGTTCATTTGAATCATAGTTATCCGTTTCAAGGACATGAAAACCAAGTCGACGTAGTCGCTGTGCCACTTGATTTGCTAACCCAGTAACTCTTGATCCATTCAGCACAGAAATTTGTGCGTTCTCTAATAATACCTCTGGAGTTATAAGTGTTAGTTCAATGAATTTTTGCGTATCTTTTAAATTGAGTGGTAATAACACAAATTGCCCCTTATAAAACTCACGTGCTGGAGCGTATAACAAACCGCCTCTGTTTGTGGGATCATCATTAAGTACCGCCGAAATTAAACCATCATAATCTACGCCTGAAGCAATTTTACCAAGTTCAATTAACTGTGGTAAACTAAGATCTGTTACCACGTTATCACTGAAAGTTTCATATAATTTTTTTAGTTGAGTAGGGCTAAAAAGAACACCTCTCTTTTTAGCTTCTTCTTTGATCGCAAACAGTAAATCTTGCTGACGTTTAGCTCGGCTGTAATCAGATGAAGTTTTCCGACTTCGGGCATATTTCAAAGCCTTCGCACCATCAAACTCTTGAATACCCTTACGAATAATGAATGTTTGAAAACCATAATTCACATCTGGATAATAAGGGTCAACAATATCTTCTGGAACAAACATTTTTATACCACCTAGTTCATCAACTACTTGTTCAAACACCGCAAAATCAACCACGGCAGTATAGTGTATTGGAATTCCTGTAAACCGGCTTAACGCACTTTCGACTACATTCAAACCTTCTTCGTCTCCGTCTTAAAACGAGCTGCTGCATAAATTTCGTTAATTTTACGAGCTCCAACTTTAGAATCTATATATAGATCCCGCGGAAGACTCAGCAAAGAAACGGTTCCTTTTGAACCATTAATCGACAAAATCATAATTGAGTCAGACAGATTTCCGCCTTCTTTATTTTTTCCTGCTACCCCCAAAAACAAAATATTAGTATGCCCGTCACTTTCGTCTAGCACTGTAAACTTAGGCATAATACGAATCGAGCCATCTCCACTTAACCAACCTTGTTGCAGCATCGCGACTCCCACTAAAAAAAAGAGGCTCAGCGGTAAGGCTAATAAAATAGTACGTGCCAGCTTGGTGCCAATCGCTTCTTCAAAGCGGTACCACCAAGCGAGCCTTCCTTTCTGAGTTCGTATTTTTTTTACTTTGAAAGACATCTTAAATAATTTTACAAAAAGCCCCCTACCCGGCAACAAAGATTGACTAAATTGTTAAAGGGGCGATTTGTTCCCATTTAACTTCTAAATCTTCACGACCAAAGTGACCATATACCGCTGTTTGTGCATAAATTGGTTGTTTAAGTTCTAGATAATCAATCAGCTCTTTTGGTTTTAGAGGAAATTGATCTCGCACCAATTGTGCCAATTCGTCTTCCCCTTTTGTACTGGTCCCAAAGGTTTCTACTCGCACCGACACTGGTTCTGCCACTCCGATCGCATAGGCAAGCTGTACTTCACACTTTTTTGCCAAACCGTTTCCGACCAAGCTTTTCGCAATATGACGCGCCATATAAGCCGCACTTCTGTCTACTTTTGAAGGGTCTTTTCCACTAAACGCTCCTCCTCCGTGCCGGCCCATACCACCATAAGTATCCACAATAATTTTACGCCCCGTTAAACCACAATCACCTTGCGGCCCACCAATCACAAATTTCCCCGTGGGGTTAATGTGATACGACGTCACTTCGTCCACAAAATCGTTTAAAATTGGATCAATTACGTACTGTTTGATGTCGGAATAAATTTGCGATTGCGCTATGTCTGGTGCGTGTTGGGTTGAAAGTACTACCGCCACCACTCGTGTTGGGCGGTCATCTTCATATTCTACCGATACTTGTACTTTTCCGTCTGGACGTAAGTAAGGCAGCGTGCCATTTTTACGCACCAATGTAAGTCTTCGTGCCAACTTATGTGACAGTGAAATAGGGAGCGGCATTAGTTCAGGGGTTTCATCACACGCAAAACCAAACATCATCCCTTGATCACCGGCACCTTGCGCGTGACCTGCTTCTTCATCTACGCCTTGAGCAATATCTGGGGACTGCTCATCTATAGCCGTTAAGACTGCACAGGACCGACCATCAAAACACATATCTCCGTGGTTATAGCCAATTTCGATAATTTTATCACGAGCGATTTTCTGAATATCAATATAATCTGCTTTAGAGGTAATTTCACCTGAAACTACTACCAAGCCGGTGTTCACTAAAACCTCGCAGGCCACTCGTGAATTTGGATCAGCCGCTAAAAATGCGTCTAACACCGAATCCGAAATTTGATCCGCTATTTTATCTGGGTGCCCTTCTGTAACAGACTCTGAGGTAAAAATCGTTTTCATGTAAAAAAAGAAAATAAATAGTTTTACTCCTTTTTTAATCAATCTTTATCTTAAGTGGATGGAGCACCTTTCCCTATTTCCCTGGATGGTTGCTGGTGGGTCTTCGAGCCAAATCTCTCGCCACCTCGTGATAAAAACGAAGCCTTCTCTTTATAAATCTTTAAGCGCTCCATGCAAGTTTTTACATCTTTTATCAAAGTGGCTACACTACAGGCAATGTTGACCCCGATCAATTGGTCTCGTTTTCATAAAGACTTACCGGTAACTTTTGTTATGATGGTAGTTAATATTAGTTTATGGAGTGTTTTCAATTGAGGGGTGCTTGATCCCTTTATCAGTTTTGGAGGTCAACTTAATTTAAGTGCCTGGTTAGCTCATTTTTCACACGTTTCATTCCTACACCTAGTCTCAAACCTACTAATTGTTATTTTAATGGGCATGATGCTAGAGCGCTATGTGGGTTGGTGGCGTTACCTACTGATGGTCTTGCTTGTGTGGAATTTGTCCGTATTAGGACTTTGGTTTTTCAATCCTGGCGCCGTGTTAGGGTTTTCGGGTATAGGTATGGGGCTCATGGTCCTTGCTTATTTTTATTGGCAAGACGTAGCCCAAATGGCCCAAATGATTGGCGGGCTGGTAGTACTAAATTTAATATTTGGATTTATGCCAGGTGTTTCATGGCAAGGTCACGCCATTGGAGCTATTAGTGGTTTGGCCGTTTATGGATTAATTCGCATTGCCAAAATTGGACAGGCTCACTAAAAACAATTTAATACTCCTCGATGAGTAAACTAAAAACCGTTAAAGATATTTGGGGATTTATGGTCGAACGAAAAAAATTCTGGCTGTTCCCCTTACTACTTATTCTCACTCTCTTAGGATTGTTGATTATTTTCACACAAGGCTCTGCTTTGGCTCCTTTTATTTATACTATTTTTTAGGACGCCAAATCACAATATCTTGGTAAGAGACACCGTCCACACCACACCAAGTGCCGGTATGCAACTCATAATTTTTCAGTTGTGACTTCAGCCATTTTTGGGTGTAAGCCATTTCCGCTTCAGGGTTATTGGCGTGGGAGTAAAAACAAAAATCAGTCTCTTTATAAGCGTGCGCAAAGTTTGCACTAGCGCTTTCTGTTTTCATTCGTTTTTTCCGATCTTCATTTAACACAAACCAAGTCGAAAACACCCTTCCCTTAGGGGCTAATACGCGTTCTATCTCGGCTAAGTAGTGTGTTGTATCATCGGGCAACAAATGCGTAAACACCGAGGTCGCAAAAATGAAATCAAAGCTGTTATCCGCATACGGAAACTTAAACTCAGCCGGTTGCACCGTCGCCTTCGGGTTATAGTACTTATTATATAAATCCACGTATTGAAATTCAAATTGTGGGTGATTTGGCGTGATATGTTGCTGACACCACTGCACTCCACGCGCATCAATATCAAAACCTTCGTACCTTCCATTTTTCAAAAATCCAGTCAAAGGCAAAGCCATACGACCAATACCAGAGCCAATATCCAATACTCGATCCGTTGGTTTTAATTCCCCTAAATTCGTAAAAAGTCCGGCAAATTCATCTCCTACGGCCTTAAAATCCGCGCTACCAACAAAATTTAGTCGCCGAGGTGGATAGGCCTTATCTCGTACCCCCGTTAAGGTGTCTTTTATATCTAAAATTGTATAAACGGTCGTTTTTAAAATTTTTTTTAGCGGCACCGGAAGCGCGTATCGTAAAGCTTTTTTCATGAATGACTTAAGTTTAATTTAAAGTCTGAGCAGATTCTAATAATTAATTCGATAAATAATCTCAAGAATCTTATAATAAACCCATGTCACACCATCACCATCATCATGATAATGATACGAAGAACTTAAAACTTGTTTTTTGGCTTAACCTTGGATTTGCTATTTTGGAACTCGTGGGAGGATTATTGAGTAACAGTGTCGCCATAATTTCTGATGCACTTCATGATTTAGGCGACTCTTTGGCCATTTTACTAGCCTGGATTTTAGCTAAACTAGCTCTACACCCTCGTACTAAAAATTATTCTTATGGGTGGAAGCGATTTTCTTTAGTGGGAGCACTGCTTAATGCCTTAATTTTAATAGGAGGGTCCATTTTCATTCTCACTGAAACTATTCCTCGAGTTTTAACTCCTGAGCCTGTGGCTTCTTGGCTAATGATCGCTATGGCTATTTTTGGTTTAGCCGTAAATGGCTTCGCTGTTTACAAAATGCAGGCGGGAAAATCAATGAACGAAAAAGTTATTTCACTTCACTTGTGGGAAGACGTTCTAGGATGGGCCGTCGTACTGATTGGTGCTATTGTGATTTATTTCACAGGTTGGTTTGTTTTAGATTCATTGCTCGCCATAGGCGTTTCGATTTATATTATAATCAATGCATTCAAAACTCTTAAAGAAAGCTCTGAAATATTTTTACAGGCTATACCAAGTGATATCAGTCTCAGTGCGATTTCGATAACCTTACAGCAAATTAAAAACATAGAGTCAGTTCATGATTTTCATGTTTGGAGCTTAGATGGAGAAAATCATATAGGTAGCTTACACGTAGTAATAAACCCCAACACCAAACCAGAAACAATTAAGGCGTTAATAAGATCCTGCTTAGAGAAAGAAGGCATTAAACACGTTACTATTGAATTAGAAAATACCGAGGAAGCCTGCCGTTTTAAAAATTGTTAAAATCTTTATGCTAAGTCCTGATGAAATCAGAAGTATATTTACATAATTCGTTATCGGGAAAAAAAGAGAGACTAGACGACCTGTTAAAGGTACCGGGACAGGTAAATATTTATAGCTGTGGGCCAACCGTTTACGACTATGCCCACATTGGAAATTTTAGGTCTTTCTTGATGGCAGATTTATTAACCCATGTTTTGGAATACGCTGGTTACAACATTACTAAAGTACAAAATATCACCGATGTTGGTCATTTAACCAATGATGATTTAGCCGACGCTGATGGTGACGACAAAGTGGCTAAAAAGGCAGCACAGACGGGTAAAACGGCTTGGGATATTGCTGAATTTTACACAAATGCTTTTATAGAAGATGAAAGAGTACTTCATATTCAGTCACCAGATCATCGGCCAAAAGCTACGGAATTTATCACGGAGCAAATAGCCATGACCAAAACATTAGTAACCAAAGGGTTTGCGTATGAAGCCAATGGGTCTGTTTATTTTCGTACGGCTAAGTATGAAGATTACGGAAAGCTATCTAAAAATAAGCTAGAAGATTTAAAATCTGGCGCTCGAGTCGCAATAAATGACGAAAAGGAAGACCCGCTTGATTTTGCTTTATGGAAACACGCGGATGAAAAACATCTTATGCAATGGGAATCTCCATGGGGAAAAGGTTTTCCGGGTTGGCATATTGAATGTAGTGCGATGAGCCAAGCCTTGCTGCCCCATACCGATATTCATACCGGTGGGGAGGATAACGCCTTTCCACATCACGAGTGTGCAATTGCCCAAAACGAGTGTAGTCATGGGTATCATATTCCGATGTGGTTACACGCGAAGCACTTACTGGTTGATGGCCAAAAGATGAGTAAATCTAAAGGTAATTTTTTCACCATTCGTGACTTAATAAACAAAGGTTATACTGGGGCCGAAATTCGTTATGCCTTACTGGCGGCACATTATCGCACCGCCCTTAATTTCACTGAAGACAGCCTTATTCAGGCTCGTAATTCAATTGCACGACTACAAGAGGCTCATCGTTTAATTGAAACTATCTGTGACCCCGAACCAGAGGACGTCACTGCACGAGAGTCTGATTTAGTAAGCACGGCCAAAACTAAATTTAAAGCCGCCTTAAGCGATGATTTGAACATAGCCGAAGCCTTAGCCGCTGTCTTTGATTTAGTAGCCACGACATTGAAGAAAAAAGACGAAAACACGCTTAGTGCAGATGAAGCTTTGCTCGTCGTTGAATTTTTAGAACACGACTTTAATAGTATTTTTGAAGTCTTAAATTTTGACATCATCGAACTACCAAATAAAATTGAAACACTGTTGCAAAAAAGATCGGAAGCCCGATTAAACAAGGACTGGACAATGGCTGACACCTTGCGAGATGAAATTAAAAATCTTGGCTGGGAGGTAAAAGATGAGGCAAACGGGCAGACAGTTAAACCGCTATAAATCTAATAAAACTATCAGATTCTCCCCGCGAAGAATGACGAAGTTTATTAAGACTCCAGCATCTTCTGCATTTTATACAGTGCCGCCACGCTCCACGCTTGTTGCGGCGTTCCTTTTCCGTGCTCAGGCCTTAGCCCATCAAATATTTCTGAAACACTATTAACGCCCGCCTCAAAATAAAAATGATGTTTGAGGCTTTCAATCTCACTCTTTAATTGAAGTTTTGTTTTACGCTTTCCGTTTATTTTTTCATACGCCACCCAATAATCCCTGAGTAAAAAAGGCCAAATTGTACCTTGATGATAAGCCGAATCACGCTGCAACGGTGTGCCTTTATATTCTGGCACAAATTGGTTATCATCTGTCGATAAAGTTCTTAACCCGAAAGGCGTATAAAGCTTTTCCCTCAGTTGTTGCAATACTATTTTTTGTTTTGATTTAGAAAGAAGCACAAATGGTAAACTTAAGGCATAAACTAGATTAGGCCTGACGGCTAAGTCTGGAATTCCATCTTTTGAAATTACATCATACAAGCCTAAATTATCGGTTCGCCAGAAGGTTTCAACAAAGGATTTTTCAAATAATTTTAGGGGTTCTGCAACCCTAAAGGATTCATCTTTAAGCCTGACCTGAAACGACTGATATATTTTAAGGGCGTTATACCAAAGGACATTGATTTCAACCGCTAAGCCCTCCCGAGGCGTTACCGTAAAATCTCCAATTTTTGCGTCCATCCAAGTCAGTTGCCAAGGCGACTCTCCTTGAGACATCAACCCATTAGGCTGAAGTCCAATATTGAAATGTGTTCCCTCTATGTGGGCTTGAAGTATTAACGTTAAATCGGCAAACACCGTTCGCAAAAAATCTACATCCGGCGTTTTTTGCTGTGTTTCCCATAAAGCTACAAATAACCATAACGTGGCATCCGCTGTGTTATATTCTATGGCATCGTCCGGGTTATCCGGAAATCGATTAGGGATTAAACCATCTTTTTGATAGTGCAAAAAAGTTCTAATTACGGCCTGCGTTTCCCCAGGAGTCATAAAGTCCTGAAAGTCTCTTAGAGCTATCAGCGTATCTCGTCCCCAATCAGAAAACCACGGATAACCCGCTAAGATAGTCGGCTCACTCGTAGATTCGCGATGCACTATAAATTGTTGGGCTGCTGTTTCTAGATCACCCAAAAACGGATCTGATTTCAACCGCAATAAATGCTCTTTGTCGGCTTCAATAAAGGGTTTTTGAGTCACCACTCCCGCCTGAGTACTCAGGCGTAAAATTAAGCTTTCATTCGCGGCCAAAGTACAATCTAACTCCGCCGGTAAAAAATTATCTTCTGTGGCATTAAATCCACGGTTCGCCTCCCTATCGTAATAAAGCTCATGATACCAATCCTCTCTCGCTTGCCACCTGGCCACACTCGCACTTAAAAACACTGTTGGCATTTCGGGCGATTGCACTTTTACAGTGTTTCCCTCAATGCTCTTTTCTACACTTGTTGCACCGGTACGCAAATGATGAAAATCTCTTAGAGCTAATAACGGTTTAATAAAAAGCGTTAACGGCTGTTTCCCCGTATTAGTATAACGCACTAATGTCGTATTTTCTTCTTTAAGCATTAGCACCGACTTCGCTACCTGGGCGCCATTTAATTTATATTGCCACTGAGCGTAAGGGGTATTTTTAAAACTATTAACTTGAACCTTGCTTTTAGGTCGGTGCCGCAAATAATGTTCGGTCGAAAGCGGTAACACCTGTTCGCCAACCTGAACCGTTTCCAATAAATGAGAGACCAGAATCACTCTTTCTGTTGGGGGATTTAAGCTAGCACAAAGTAAACCATGATAACGTCTGGTTGGAGGCCCAAAAACTGCCCCACTGGCAAAACCTCCCATGCCGTTTGTCTGCAACCACTCTGTATTTATATTTAAAGTCCCTTTCATTTTTTTATTTATCGTAGCACAAATTAAGCGATACAACCCTAAATTAAGTCTTTAACGACTAGAATTTAAAAGTTAATACGCTTAGAGTTATGCCAATGCTTAAACCCATTTTGATATACGATGGCGAGTGTGATTTTTGCCAGTATTCTGTTGATTACTTAAAACTTATAACAAAGAACAATGTTCAGTTTTGTGCCTACCAACAAAGCACTCATGGCCTAGATTTAGCTCAATGTAAAAAATCCATTCAACTTATTGAAACAGATAAAATCGTTCATCAGGGTGCTGCTGCCGGCTTTAAAGTCATAAGTTATGGTGGGTTTAATCGGGGGTGGTGGCTTTATAAAAACTTGCCCGGCTTTGCCTGGGTAAGTGAAAAAAAATACGTTTGGATTACGCATCATCGAGATTTTTCCTTTGGTGTTGCTAAAATAATTTTTGGGAACCCTTGGAAAGTCGGACGTGCTACCGTTTTAGCTTGGATGACCTTCAGCGTAATAATACTAATATTGCTGTTTATCTTAAAATTCTAAGTAATTTTTTATCTATTTTTCCCAAATTGTTCCCAAGCCTTTTTAGGTAAATAAACATTATTAATATCGACCTTCATCATGGCTTGCCAGCAAGATTCACAACACCACCAGTGTCCCCACAAATAAAGATCGGCTCCTTTTACTTCGTGCCCCTTTTTAAGAGCATCTTTAATAGCCTGCTGTTCTGCATGATTTTTAGGGGAACACCCTCCACACAAAGCGTAGTACTTTCCCGTTGGGGCTTTTATCAACTTACGCAAGCAACCCCACTTTTCATGAAAAAGTGAACCATTAGATCCTACCCCAATAGCTTTATTGTCTTTAACTAAAATCGCTCCCGTAGGGTGTGATTTATCTAGCGAGCCTTGCTGCGCCGTGTGGCGTGCCATTTGCATGAACTCATGATCACGCTCCACGTATAAAATCTCTTTTTCAATTGGGAGGTAAGGTAATGGTTTCATCACCCCAAAGCTTAATTAAGAATCAACATAATGCCATGTCAGTTTTTTTATCCTAAAATATGAATTACAATACGCTTGGAAATGTATTAATAGTTCTATGAAAGTTTTTTTTCTCGGTCTTTGTTTCACTTTTGGATTATTTCTCCAGAGTGTTCAGGCTCACAGGATTCCTACGGAACTGCTCACCTTTATGGCTGAAAACCCCAATGCCACGCCGGCCCAAACGCAAGCATTTTTAGATAGTGCTGATTTGAATGGAAGCACTGAGATATGGACAGGAGACGAGAATGCACAAACTTTTAATTTACCACCGTTGTTGGTTGATTTTTTACTAAATAATCCAGACGCCAATGAACCTGAAATCTTGGCTTTCATCGCGTCTGAAGAAACTTTAAAAAATTCGGAGTGGTCAGACAAAATTAGGACACTTATTGGTGGTGAGGGATTTGACGAAGACAGTCCTTTCTCGTTGAATGACTTAGCCTTATTAAACCAAATAGGGAACACTTTTGATAATGTTTATAAAGTCAAACAAGAAATTAATTGGTGGCAGTTTATAAAAAATTACGTAGTGCTAGGCATTCAGCATATATTAGCGGGACTCGATCATATTCTGTTTGTGATGAGTTTAGTTTTACTCTTACCCAGATTAAAACACATTTTTAAAATGGTGACCGCTTTTACCCTTGCCCACTCCGTTACCTTAATTTTAGGCGGAACAAATATTTTAACTTTATCAGGAAAAATCGTTGAACCAATTATTGCCGCCTCCATTGCTTACATGGCGATTACCACCGTATTTTTGAGTAAAAAACATCCTTGGTTTGCAAAAACACATACGAAATTAGGTGTTATCTTTTTATTCGGTTTGTTTCATGGTATTGGTTTTGCAGGCGTGTTTGCTGAAGTCGCTCCTTCGGTTGATCGATTACTGCCATCACTTTTGTTTTTCAATGTCGGGGTAGAAATCGGACAATTGTTAATCCTAGCCTTCTTTGTTCCTTTTTTATGGGCGTTAAAACACTTCAAACTTGATAAATATTTCGTGCCAATCTTTGCCGTTATTATTTCCATACTGGCTCTATGGTGGGTAGTAATTCGAATATTCTTTTAAACCCGCATCTCTTTTAGTTTATCTAAGGCTTTGTGATTTGTTTTCAAAAAATCTATGTCTCCGAAATCATCAGGCGACACCCATTTAATCTCTTGTTCTTCTTGAGGGCTTGGTTCACCGGCTTGAATTTGACAACGATGAAATCGAAGCAGTAATTCTGTGCGTTCAAATTCATGTAATTCTTCATAAAAATGCGGCCGAACGGACACATTTATGCCCACCTCTTCTTGTATTTCACGTTTAACACATTCGCGAAAATTCTCGCCTTTCTCTCGTTTTCCACCCGGAAATTCCCAACTTCCTTCAAAACTCTTCCCTTTAGGCCGCGCCTGCACTAAGTATTTACCATCACGCCAAATACACGCAATACCAACTTCAATACGATGTTTTCGTTTCTTCGGTTTCACTGTTTTAACTTTTTTCGCCGGTTTTTTTCGCTTGGGCTTAAACCGCCGGCACACGGCTTCGTCAGAAAAATACGTTTCGCCTAACGCTCCTTCAACTGGATTTCCGGCACGCAAACAGCTCGCTAAATCCATCATGGCACTATTCCACGCGTAACCAGACTCCGAGAGTGATACCAAGTCATTCGCCTCTTCCACCGTATCTTGGTCGGGCCATAAAACCGTAATAATTTTACTAATATTCGTGTCAATCGCTGGCACTTTTTTATCAA
>CAMZKS010000056.1 GCA_947311285.1 uncultured bacterium
ATTAATGCATGGAATGTAAAGGATACAAAAAGAAATGAAGCTAGAGAGGGAATGATCCAAGCCTTTGTAGATTCTGGACAACCTGCGCCTACGGCTAATGCAAACTTAAATACTCCGCGCCCTCAAGACTTTACTTTTGGGTTTATCTCAGTTGAAATTCAAAGCTTACTAGGTGAAGTGGGTAGCAAGTTGCAAATAATCGCTGATGACACTACGGCTAAACCTCGAAATAATATTAGCCAACCAAATAGCAATACCGATCGTTTAAAAAATTACTTGCGCCGACATTCTAATTTAAATCAAAATAAGCTACTAGCCGAAGAACTCGAAAAAAACAGAAAACAGTCTGTTGAGTATTTAAAACAAAAGCCTGTTGGAAGCCAAATCACTATTAGGTGTTTAGAAAAACAAATTGGAAACTCTGATATTTCAAGCGATTCATTAAATATCAATGGAACCATTCACAATCTACAAGACTGTATTATTATTTCGAAAGCCGACACAGGGGTAACGCTTTACCACCGAAACAGTGGTAATTTAGTTATTGTACAAAATGGGTCTGAAACGCAAAAAGCTGAAGTTATTTCTATTCCAGCACCCGCAAATACTAATGTAGCGCAGGAAGGACTTCCACAGGGTTATAATTTAGGGGTAGCTGAAAACTTTATGGCTTCACCATTCTCTATTGTTGCTGCCTAAAAATGAATACACAAAACACTGAATTCGAACAATTTATTAAATGGTTTGGCGCCCTAAAATCCATTCCACTGCAAACTCGTCATGATTTCTTAGCTCATGTGCTAGAACAAAATAAGTTTGATAAAAAAAGCATAAAATTTCTTGAAGATACCTTCACCCGATTAGAACAAGAATCTGACACTCGGGTTTCTCAGTGGAAAGCCATGATTCGCTCTGTTCAGAATGCGAAAGAAATTCAAAAACATTCAGAAGGATCACTCACAAAAAAAATATCGGGAGCTATTGTAGACTGGATGAATGAAAAATCTTTAGCATTCAAACAATTAGTTAGTTCAAAAGAAGGTAAAATCCTAAAACGTGAAGAATTCTCCGAACAACAACAAGACCAAAATCAAGTCGCCGCGCTTAAAACCAGTCTTGGTGCGTAGTTGACTTTTTGTTAAAAAATAGTACAAGAATAATATGAAATTACTGGCACAAGATTCAAACAACAGAGATCAAAGAAATTTGGTTTATTTGAGTGCGCAGGAAAATCCTACCCCAGAAAAGGCTAGTAATAAAGCGTACACCGGTGTGCAAGCTGGTGGGTTTATCGATAATCTAAATTTAAGCGCTGCTAATGATAACAACCCTATTTTGAATATGGACCAAGAATCAGGTAGTGGGATGCATGCCGCGGATACCGTTGAGACTTTCAACAACCGAATTAACGATGTTATCGAACAAGGATCTGATGGGGCTATTAATGCGGGTATTGGTGGTTCTTACTTAGCTAAAATATTTACCCCTCCAGAATTTAAAGGCTACACAAATTTATATTTGCTAAACCCACTTTTTGCAGCCCCAGCCGGTTTAACACCGGCTACGGTTATTACTCAGCAACTCAAACAAGGATTTGATTCATTAGGCGATCCGGCTGAACTGCTTGGGGACTCTCCTCTTTTAAGCATCAAGATGGCTAAATCACTGGTTAAAAAAGACCAAATTGAAGCCGCCATTGATGGTGCCAAAAGCGGTGGTGGTCACTTTGATGACATGTCACTTACCAGTTTACAGATTCTTGAATCTGTTAACGACAAAGCTTTTGAAGCCGTTAATAAAACCAATGAATCAAGAGCGGCTGAATTTTACGCTAAATCTGGTCGTGATCTAGAAACTGGTAAACGCGACGAAGAAACCGGTGCCGTATGGTGGAAACGAGCCACTCGAAAAGTTTTAGGACAAAACTTTTTGTATCGTAAACGGGTCAGTTGGGCGAAAAACAGATATAAAGAAGGATACGACGAGATTCGATCAAATATCCGTAGTCTTAAGCGAAGCAAAGAAGAAGCTATATTTGGCGCACAACAGGAAATTGATCAATTCTTATTACCACGAACAGAAGAAGGGAGCGCTAATACTGTAGAGTTAGATGCTGGTCGTAAAGTTTTACACTTGATTATTAATAGGCCTAATCAGTTTGCTTCAAACCCTGCTGCATTTGAGGTTAACGGTGTCAGTGCGTACGATATTTTTGGTCAAGACCTTAAAGTCTTAGACGTACTAGAAGCCTTAAGATCCCCTCATTATGAATATTTAACCAATAACCCTGACTCTCCTAACTATTTAGATTCAGCCATTAAAACGGGGCAATGGCAGTTTAATCATCACAACTCGCTACGAACCCTTAGAGGTATTCAAACACGTGCCACCGCACTGGAAAGTTTTTCTAGTACTAACATCGAAAATTTAGAGCGATTTTTAACACAGCATTATGAACCAAGTGGTAGCCCCGAAATTAAGGCGAGCCTTGATAACCCTCGCCAACTAGTTGGACGTTTAATTGAAGCGCTTGGTTCTGCCGGCGTAGATTTAGGGCATAACCTAAATAAAATTATTAAAAATGGAGATATCTACTCAAGTGCTAATGAGATTTTCTGGCATCTATTTAATTTTTTAGGTAAAGACTCAAATTTAAGCGCCTTTAAGGCTCTACCACCAGATTTACAAGGAGACCTAGCTGAATTCTTTTTACAAAAAAGAAGTCAACTTGAAGAAGCGACTATCTCTGGAGGTATTGAAGAACGAGGAAGCTTAATTTGGAGAGTTGAAGCCCTAAAGCAAGGACGAATTGTTTCAGAGCATACTCAAGCCCTTGCTACGGCACTACCTGATTTAGCTGAAAAATTGATATCAACTGATAAAGGGGTGGCTCAAGAAGCCTTAAGAACTATTAAAACTTTAAGTGATCATTATAATTATTTTTTAAATTTAATTGGTGTTTCAAGTGAAGACGGGGTGATTAATAAAAAAGAAGTTGATAGTTTGTTTGTTGGCTTACCTGAGTTTGAAAAAAGTTTACTAAGCAACATCATTGATATGTATCCTAAAATGAAAGGGATATTTGGAGTTTACTCAGCGCTTCTATCTGAAAGAAAAAAGGTAGAAGAGTTAATTGATCAAGCGCCTGAGAGGGTTGAAGAACTGAGAAACCAGCAAGTTGCGCACACAAAACACCTTGAAAGTGGTGAACCTAAAGGCGTTGTTGGGAATGTAAGCCGCATGTTGGATTTAAATACTTCTGGCACAGGTGATGGAAGCAATGGCGGTGGTGATATTGAAACGTACGAAACCACCGTACAGCGAGAGATCGATCGTCTTGGGGGATATCTTGATGGAGAGAAAGGCGGTATTGCACAGCTAGAAAAAATTAAAAATTTCACTTTCGAGAACTTACCCGGCGATATTAGTCAAGGCTTGAACAGAATGGCGGAAAGAAGTCAGCGTAGTATTGATAGACGCTTAAACGAACTCGGTCTTCATAGTGATGCAGACATAGCAGCACTATTAGACGCTGACAAAAAACCTAGTTTAAATACCTTAGCCCGTAACGAACTGTGGAACAGTGCGAGTAAAAGCTTAGTTGAAACCGGTCGTGCCTTAATCGGGAACGATGCCCTACAGCAGTTTGAAAACATGAAAAAAACGGCGTATGTTGGTTTGCAAACACTCACTTATGTTTCCGCTAATTATCAATCACAACTAACGGTCAAAGGTTTAACAAATCCTAATACCTTGCAAGACGCCTTATACGTTCGCGCCTTTAATGGTGGTTACCTGTACCATACCGATACGCAGGTAATATTAATTAATCCACCACGACACAGTTCGGATGATCAACGTAATGTAGCGATTTGGAACAAAGCCCCCGAAGAAAAAGGACTCGATAATAAATTTACATTGCCTTACGGACAACCGGACGAACTGGGAATTTTCTTAACGGCTAATCCTGAAAATTCAGCCGCAAGCGAAAATGCTTTATACGGCCCTGTACAAAGAAAAGTTGATAATTTGCTAGCAGCAAACGATAATTTTGCTCCGAAAAAAATAGCCACCTAAGCCTGCTTTTTTATAGAGGTAAAATTAGATAATACTAACCTAAAATATCACTCCCAACCGCTCGTTCTACGATTTTACGTAAACGATTCGCGGCAAAGTTATCATCACCTGATTTTGGTGAAGGCACGGGAATAATGGCGGGTAAGGCTTTTCGAGAAAAACGTTCGATTAAATCTTCAGGAAAAGTTTTGTAAAAATCTTCTTCAACAAACACTACGGCGTAAACCGCGCTTTTGGCTTCATCATCTTTTAAAGCAAAAAACAAACTCTCTGTTTTATTTCGAGCATCATCATTATTTGATACGGCATATGTTTCAGCTCCTAGCGCTTGGTAAAGCTTTACAGAGCTTACATTTCCTACGACCGCAAATTTATAAGTATCGCTCATAATTATACCGTTTCAATTAGTTTGTAAATTTTATCGTTCTCTAGGCCATTTAGTTTTCCGTACATAGATAATTTCAATACCCGAGCATTCTGTAAGCGCTTGCTAAAGTAATCTAATAGAATTACGGGAGAAGATAGACTCCCTACAGCCGCATCATGTAAGAATGAATCTATTGCCGCATCCAACGTTTTTTCAATTATCAATAATTGTGTTGTTGGACTTGCATTCTCATCAATCATTGGCGACAAAGCACTGAAACGTGATTTTTCAAGCACTCCCTTAAAGTCCGCTAAAGTTTCTACTTTCCCAACAGAAACATAAGAAATTGTGCTCTCAGAAACGAAGGCGGCCGCTGGTAAGGCTTCTTTTATGACTAATACCGATCGGGCTAAATTCCGAATTTGCACCGTGTCGGCCCAAAGGGTTAGGTACGTACTTAAAACCGGACTTGGGTTTGCTCTTAAACGATCGGCTAAAGCTAAAAACAACGTTCTATCTA
>CAMZKS010000057.1 GCA_947311285.1 uncultured bacterium
AACCTTGATGCCCGGTATTCATGGCCTGCAACATATCAATGGCCTCGCCTCCTCGAATTTCTCCTACCAAAATTCTATCTGGGCGCATCCGTAAGGCGTTTTTAATAAGCTCACGAATACTAATGGCCCCAGAGCCTTCAGAGTTATTAGCTCGCGCTTCTAGGGTTATTAGGTGCGGGTGATTTATTTTAATTTCAGCCGAATCCTCAATGGTTATTAAGCGCTGAGAATCTGGAATCAATGTCGCCAGAGCATTTAGCGTAGATGTTTTCCCCGCCCCCGTGCCGCCAGAAATAAGTAAGTTTTGATTCGTTGTCACTAATAGCTCGAGTAGCTCTGCCATAGGTTCATTCACGCTTTGGCAAGAGCGTAAATCGTTAAGCGTAAAGGGTTTATCTGGGAATTTTCGGATTGTTAAAATGGGACCTTTCAGGCTAAGGGGCGCAATAATTGCGTTAATCCGTGAGCCATCCGCTAAGCGCGCATCTACTAGCGGCTGACTTTCGTCAATCCGTCTGCCCACCTGCGACACCATCCGGTTAATAATTTGTAATAACTGCTCATTCGAAGCAAATGTCTCGGGCACTAATTCCAGCCTCCCGGATTTTTCTAAATAAATTTGCTGCGCCCCATTCACCATAATTTCACTTACAGATGGATCTTTTAACCAAAGTTCTAGCGGGCCAAACCCAACCACGGCATGAATAAGCGAGTCTCTGAACGCCCCCCACTCATCTGCCGGTACTACGTAGTTTTGTTTTTTTAGCCACAACGTGGCGACCGAACTTAAAAGATCTTCTTCAATAAATTCACTTTGAGAGGACCTTAAATGTCCTAACAAGAATTCAACACCAGCGGCATATAATTTAGTTTTATTCATAAAGTAGCAAAAATTTTAGAATGCAGAGCAAGTAAGTCTTTTTTAAAAGCTGAACGTTTTTGCCATACTGCTGGAAACGCTTGGTACAAGTGGTACCAAAACTTGAGCGGTTCAGACCGCAATGTGCCTAAAAAATTACTCTTTGAGTCTGAAAATTTGTTTTTTAAGTATTTAATCTCTGACTTAGGAGCTTGATTTAGTACCCACCCCAAACTTATTTTTTTAGACATGGATGATTGCCAGTTTTTAAAGGCGTTTAGACTCGCTGGATCTGGGGCTACAACCCCTACCACTAAATCGCTTTTTGTTAAGCAAAATTGTCCCCACTCAGGGCCGGCAGAAATACTCAAATCTATAATAATTGTGTCGTAATGCTCCTTCAGTAAATTTAAAAAATCGTGGTTATCCTTATCAGAAAATTTTGGCCACAATGCTCCTTGGGGAGAGAAAAATAAATCAGCTTTTAAGTCAAACGACACGCGCGATAACAGTGATTTATTCCATTCCTTCGTTCCGATAAAAGCTGCTAGATGTCCCCAGTGTTGATGATCACCAGCTTTAAAAATAACCCCTTGACCTGACCATGGAGATAGCTCTAAAAAGGCTGTTTTCTTTTTTGGGTTTATGGCCTGATGAAGCAGGGCAAAGTTTAAGCTCACCGTGCTGGCGCCGGCCGCCTTAGGACTGATAAATGTTATAATTTTACTCATAGTGCGTTTGATTTAATGAAAGCGTTCTGGAGTGGTCGATTGCTGTGAATTAAAATCTGCATTGGCAGACGAAGTCCTCTACTTTGCAGTAAGCTGGCCGCTTGTTCTGGGGTAGTATTCAGCACCAATAATCTACGCCCCCCTTCGGTGCTAACCTTTAAAACGGGGATCGCTTGCGCTACCGTTATCACACTCTCTTCTAGCGCTTTAGGGTTTGACGCTAACACATCAACCCGGTCACCGGCCGCTAAACTTGGAATTTTAGAAACCAGCCACTCTTCACCAATCACAAACGCAAAATCACGTTTAAATTCCGCGGTAATAGAGTCTGGATCTTGGCTTGAGGACAGGGCTGATGGCAATAGAAACTCAAAGGCGACTAAATCACGTAACAGTGTTTTTCCAACCGCGTTTTTTAAATCTTGGGTCGCCCCTTTTGGGCGCCATTTTGCTGGCACTTCAAGCAAGGTTAAATCATTAACCGTTAATATCCGAGGATAAGTTAGGTCCTGTTTTGCTACAACTATCGGTACCAAGGTTTCTGCTGCCGTTTTGTTAAGGGTATATACATAGCTGTAATATCCTAAGGCGATCAATGTCACGATTAATAATAAGGCGTAACGCTCTTGTGTTTGCTCAAGCGCTAAGCGATAAGGTGTCGTCACGACTGGCAATGTTTTAGGTTTAAAAAATTTCATGTTAAAAGTTTAAAAAAGCAAGCGCCTGTGTTTCTATTTGATAATCCTCTGGGCGAATTACATTTCCCAGCCAGTTAGATTGAGGTTCCACTAAGAAAAGAGTGAGGGCTAGGCGGTCAAAACTTCCAGCTTGTACTTTTAAATCATAATGAAGATCAGGATTCAGTATTATTTTTTTGGGGTCAGCTGTGACCACAAAACTTGCTAAGTGCGTCTGTAGCGCCTGCCGCACGGTTGGGGATTGTGATAACGTTTCAATATCTGATGTTGCTATGAAGTCAGACCAAATATCAGAACTACAAATTTCAGGTGCTTCTACTACACCTGAACACTGAACATTGTAGTTTTCTTCAGCCTGTTGCCGAAGTGTATGGGCTAAACTTAACATGCCACTTTTTGCCGCTTGTCGGGTTAAAAATTTTAACTCAGCCTGCCTGATAAACAATTGTCCACTCTGCAAAACCAATACCCCAATAAGCAATATTATCGGCAGCAAAAGAGCGGTAAAAGCCAGCACAAAGGCCCTATCATCGTTCTTAAAGCAACGTCCTAACTTAATTAATCGCATTGATAAGGGGGGGTAAAATTACGACATAGTACTCGTGCAGAAGCCACGGCTTCAAGTGAAAAAGGAGTCACATCTAAAAATGGAATATTCAATTGATATGGCTGCTGAACTTGAAGCGTAAGTCGGTCATTGTAACGGCGATCAAAAGCAGTGATTTCGCTTTCTGTTTGTGCTTGATAGTTTTTAATAGATATCTGTAACTCTGCTAGTTCATAGTTTTCAGATAAAATCGTGCTTATTTTAGAATCATTGTTGGTGAGTGATCCCGTTTGCACCGCTAAATGAATAGTGTGCGTTAAACGTTGCTGGGCTTGCAGCATTAAACCCAGTTCTAAAAAACCAAACAACAACAAAAATAACACCGGAAAAACAAAGGCACTTTCAACTAAAGCTTGGCCTTTAAGCCTCAAATGATCTCCCACTTTATAGTTTGCAGCTGTAGATTCGTTTAAAACTTCAACCACTCCCTTCGCCCCTCTACAGCATTTAACACGTCGTGGCGGCACAGAACTATCAATTCTTATGACCGTTTTATCAACGTCTAACCAGAGCAACGTTAAAAGTTTTTTTATCCCAAAAGTGTGAATCGAAGAACAATTTGGTAAATAAACCGGCCTAGAGTTTTCCAATCCTGCCAACCCCTGCAGGCGCTCTTTAAAGCTGGTTAATCGCTTAACATTTAATTCCAAAGTCATGGCTCTGGTTCTACCTCACACACACCCTAATCGTCAAAACCCAAAGTTCACCCGTTCTTCATTTAAGCTTTTGGCCTAAGCACGAATACTTCTCGCGCGACGAAGGCATTTTCTCTTTCATAATACGTACTCGGCTTACCGTCTGAGAACAACACTGGCGCGTAACCAAGTCTATCGGCATGTAAAAAGAACTTCTCGCTCACCGTTTGTTTACTCCCAGCTCGGTTCCAGGCGGGTAAGCAGCCCGCAATAACACTTACTTTATTGTTTGTTAGATGATCTAACACTTGGCGCCATAAGTCTAAAACTTCACCGGCATTCTTATGAATCGTTTCTCGATCTGGTCGGGCTTCGAAATTTTCTCCCAACCAGCCTTCTGTCGCAACTACCACGACTGGATCGGATTCTTTTAAACAAAGCTTTGCATTGGCGACTCTAAATTCTCCAGACGTTTTTTCATATCTAAATTTTTCAGCCATTTGCGCAAAATTTTCGCTCGCTTTACCGACAAATCGTTCGTTCACATCCGAACCAATGGTCTTAAATCCGGCAATCGCCGCCTCAATATTCACCGTACCGCTCCCACAAAACGGGTCTAAAACCGTAATAGAGTTCGAACTTGGTTCGAACTTAGTTCGAACTCCTTCCACAGCCAAATTTAACAATATTTGCGCTAATTTAGGCGGCAACATGCCCATTTTCGCGTCTCGAAAATCTTTTTTCCGGTCTCGTAGTTCATAATTACGTAAATTTTGGTTCGCAACGGTTTCACAGAGCAGATAAGATTCGCCTCTTTTCCAAATAATAAATTCGTGTCCTTTTTGTAAAATACGACGCTGAAAAATTTGTCCAGACGATAGATTTTCTTGGTTATAGTTTTCGACTCTTATTTTTTTAAAATGGCTTTTTGTACTGAAAATCAAATCAGTCAGTAATTTTTTTCCGCCACCAAACACCGTAAACCCACATTTAAACTTCTCTGCGGATTCAATTCGCTTCCAGATAGCTTCTTGTAATTTAGTTTTATCAAAAAACTCTCCCACCACTTCCGCCATACGAATCGTCCCTCCTAGCTGATCTATAAATAATTGCTCTTCGCCTCGTGGTAAATCTCGAGGATTCGTAAACACTAGGTTCTTGCCCAACAATAAATTTTTTTCTTCATCATAAAACACTTCGTCTAGCTTGCCGCGCAGTTCTGCACGAGAAAGTTCGGGGTGACGGCCGAGAATGAGCAGGTAGGTTTTCACGTTTGTAAATTACCTACTCACGCTTAAAAAGCCAGCGAAGGCTTAAAAGCAAAATGGAGCCGCTATTGGGATTTGAACCCAAGACCCCGACCTTACCATGGCCGTGCTCTACCACTGAGCTATAGCGGCGCGAAAGCTATTTTTACTTAAATCGATGTGAAAAGCCAAAAAAAGACTTAAGATTTGAATGATGAAAATATTAGTTACAGGCGGCGCGGGGTTTATTGGTAGCAATTTTGTACGACATATTCTGCAAGAACGCGATTATAAAATCGTAAATCTTGATAAATTAACCTACGCCGGAAACCTTGAAAATTTACGAGACATTGAAGGCCATAAAAACTACAAATTTGTGCAAGGTGACATTGCTGACAAAGACTTTATGCAAACACTGTTTGAGGCCGAGCAGTTTGACGGTGTTATTAATTTTGCAGCAGAAACGCACGTTGACCGATCAATTGAAGACTCTTCTCCTTTTATTAACGCCAATATAATTGGCACTCATGTATTATTGGAACTCGCTCGAAAATTTAAGTTGGAAAAATATCACCAAGTTTCTACCGATGAAGTGTATGGCGATTTGGGAGATACGGGGCATTTACCGTTTGAATCTCGCCCCTTTTTCACTGAGAACACTCCCATTAAACCTAACTGTCCGTACGCAGCCGCTAAAGCTTCAGCCGATTTATTAGTCAGCTCTTGGCACGAAACCTATGGCCTACACACTATTATCACGCGTTGTTCTAATAATTATGGACCCTATCAATTCCCAGAAAAACTAATCCCGTTCTTCCTGTTTAAATCAATGAATAATGAGTTATTGCCACTCTATGGTGATGGCTTAAATATTAGAGATTGGCTTTATGTTTTAGACCACTGTGAAGCCATTTTGCTCGCCTTTGAAAAAAGTGCCGCTGGTCAAGTATGGAATATCGGTGGGCGCAACGAAAAAACGAATCTAGAAATTGTCGGACAGATAAAAAACCACGTTCCAAAATCAACCTCTGAGGTAGAATTTATACCAGACAGAAAAGCACATGATCGACGCTACGCCATTGATGCCACAAAGTTGCAAAAAGAGCTGAGATGGACGCCAAAACACACTTTTGAACAAGCCTTACCAAAAACTATCGAGTGGTATTTGGCTAATCGTGAGTGGGTAGAAAATTGTCGCAGTAAAATTTAATTTATGTGACTTTCACGAATCGCCTGTACAAGAAAATCCTCTCTGTTACTTGCCTCGACCTCTTCAATCCTTTTTTGACAACTATCTAGTATTTTTATGATCTTTGTTTTTATCTCAACGAGGTCTACAGGGGGCCACTCAACTCTTTTTTTCAGGAACGCCGCTTCTTCTATCTTTGGAGAAAAACCATCCATTAAGTTCTGCGAATTCGCGAAGTATTCATCTAAAATACTTTTTATTTCTAGGCTAATACTTTTTGCTGTTAGGCGAGCTTTGCTTATCTTTGACGCAAATTCACCTGACATAAGCACTTCCTCAAAATCAGCAAAAGAAGCAAAACCTTTACATAAAATAGCCTCTGCCTCTATGGGAAATTTCAAATTTTCATCTCCGCCAGCCAGTAAGAATTCCCTTCTCTTTGCAAGGAGCGCTAATAATTCATCTTGTTTCTTTCTAAGCATGTCAAGGGTATTTTGAAATACTTTAATTTCTATTTGCCATCCACTTTCTTTACAAATAGGTGAATACTTATGGAAAAAATATATCCTAACATCTGACTCAAGCGCCGCACTCAACCTTTTAATGTCACCAAGCTCTAACGTGCCACTTTCCCCTTTACTAAGTAATTTTACCCCCTCTTCTAACTCACTAATTGATTTCTGAAGTTTCTCAATACGATCAACGGCCTTAGCCGTATTTAAATTAATAATTTCTTTACTCCGACCTCTAAAGTCTTTAACACTTAATCCCTCCTCTTCCGCAAGGACTCCCGAAGAATATTCTATCCATCTTTTTAAATCAGATATTCTATTCGCAAGTGGTTTTGTCGTTTCTTTGTGACCGGGAATATCTAAACTCATTAATAATATAATTGCTTTTTTGTGAAATTTTGCAAGACAAAAACTCTAGCCATCTCATTTTCTAGCACTCTTTTATTTACCGAGTAAACTGAAATCATAAATGGCCAAAACAAAAACTCAATACCTATGTACCGACTGTGGTGATACTAC
>CAMZKS010000058.1 GCA_947311285.1 uncultured bacterium
TGGGATACCATCTCCATCGGGGTCTGCCGTATTATCAAAAGTTGAATCTATAGTTTCATCACTAACTTCAACAACTTCATTTTCATCATTAATAGGTTTTACTACCGGATTTTCATCAACGGTTTTGCTCGACATGAAATAAAGCATAATTGGATCATCCCCATCACTCCACGCAACCGCAATATCATCAAGTGTGTCAAAATTGTTTTCAAAGTCTCCTACCGAAACTCGTAAGTTTGGTAGTGCTTCAACTTTAAGCTGCCATTTTAACATGGCAGTCGTGCCACGCCTTAACCTTGGGAACCGGAGCCAAAAAAGTTCACGTGGACTCGGTTGTTTTACCACCACGTCTCCACCACAATTATTACAACTAAAGCTACCTTTAACGTAACTAAAAAACTTGTCCTGTGGCAGTATCAATTGAACTTTGTCCAACGTTGTGGTTGGAGAAAGTTTGAACGCAACATTAATTAAGCTGCCTGGTTTCACCTGTTCAGTGTTACTCTCCGTTGTGTAATCAGCCCGTCCTAAAAAGGAACTATCTTCAAGCGCGACAAATTTAACCTGATTTGGATTACTTATCGTTTCATCGAAATAAGAGCCCATCAAGGCCTCATCTAAATTATCGGATGTCACAATTTGTGGGCGAGCATCCAAACTCGTTTTAATCATGGTCGTATTCCCATCCAAAACACCATCTTGTTCTATGCCTTCATAGCTAATAAACCCAAGTTTAAGATTAATATTGGGTTCTTCTAAGCTTTCATTCGTGAAAATAAAATTCGGAGGAAACTCATAAATCTGCACAGGCTCGGCCCAAGATTTTTCACCCAGCCACGACCATCTCCACAAGGTGTGATCTTCATCAATAACCACTAAGTCACTAAAACCATCATCATCTAGTACCGCCGTTTGAAAGGATTCAATAGGCGAAGCCTTTGGCCAATTAACTTTGAGGGCCTCAAAACGTCCGGACTGCCAAGCCCAGGCGGTTAAATTATTATTAAAATCAGCTTGCAGTAACTGCCACTCATTTTGTGGTCCTTTTATCACCACGGCTGACTTAATACCGCCTGGGACACGCAACCACACTTCAGGAGTTGAGAATTGTAATTTTCCGTTACCCCGTGCCGGCGTTTGCCGTGCCACCCACAACTTACTGCCCGTTAAGGCCAGTACATCTTTTAAGCCGTCATTATCAACATCGACCGAAAATAAAGTTTTAATACTACCTTCTAAATTTTTAAAAATAGGCTGACCAATATCTTGAGTAAAGCCTGTTTTCGGGGCTATTTTATTGCCTGTTTGTACGGCTAATGACGGATCACCATAAAAGACAAGCACATCACTACTACCAAGCTTTGTGGCGGCACCCAAATCTTCACCCGCGGCCAGATGCGCCACCGTGCCCCATCGAGGCCCCCAGGCCAAATAATTAGTCCCACTTTCATCTTCAATAGAAGATTCTAGTGAACCTAATTTTCTACTGGATTGTTCTTTCTTAACTCGGTCAAACAATACGTAGCCAAAGTCTCCTGTAGTACTGTTCCCAACTAAACTTTCATCGGTATAGACCTGCGGATCAATAATTTTAACTTCAAGGGTCCCGTTATGAGTAAAGCCGGTTTTAATTTCAAGGGATTTTTCATTAAACACCCAATTCAAATTTCCTACTTGGTCACGATTAAAGTAAACATTCCATTTAAATAAATTCTGGGTTGGTTTTAACACAAATCGTTTATCAAGCACTTTAATGCCCCCTTCTTCAAATAATTCCATAACGCGAAGTCCGTCCCAACGCCAAACTTGATTGTCAGGGTCAAATGTTAAAGTTTTATTTTTAACGGTTTTGGGCTGCCACCATATTCCTGAGCTATCAGGAACAGCGCCTGTTTCTAATATTTTGAAATCAAGTGCCGCAAAACGTTTCGCTTGAGCGAGTATTTTACTATCTCCTTTAATTAAGGCATTAAAATGATCCGCACTTACCCACTCTGCGGTGAGTCTTGGCCCCATGGTGCCATCTGGCGAGAGGTAGCCATATTGATACGCTGGGTCAGCATCTGCTCCAAGAGTAACTACTCCACCCGCTTTATTTAAAGTGAGCCACGTGGTTGCAAAATTTTGAGCATAACGCAAATCACCTGCCTCCCAACCGAGAAGTAAAGTTAACAAACTACGCGGCGCTAAATTTTGGACATCTGTGAGCGTGAAAAAACTCGTTAATTTAAATTCAAGTGTCCCTAAGGTTAGGTCTTCGTGTTCGGCTAATAATCGAACCGTACCCGATAAATTTTTCGGCGTAATTTTTATATTTTTCTTTCCTCTTGCAAAGTTAAGATCCGACGTATCAATATCCACTAAATGTTTCGTTCCATCAGTGGCACGAAGATTTATTTTTCCCACCCAATTTGGTACAAGATTTCGATACTTATCATACACTTGAACGCTTAACTCAATGGGCTTGTCGGCCTTAAATTCAACCGCTTCTGGGTTTTCATTTGGCAGTGATAGATCTACTTTTACCGGATCACCAGGAAGTACTTTGAAATTCGTCAAACTTTCAACAAAGCCAGGATGCGATAAACGAAGCTTAAAACCACCCGCTAAAGTTCCCGGCTGAAAACGCATGGTTCCAACACCATCCACCAAGGTCATAGATTCTGGTATTCTCCCTTGAGCCAACGGTTCTATTCCTACTTGCAAAGTGAAATCATCAGCAATTAGAGTACCTCCTTGAGTTCGGGCCTCAACCGTGGCTGTCAAAAAGTCCTCACTGCCGGCTTGAATTTGATTCTTATCTAAAGTCACCTTAAAGAGAGGATCTTCAATAACTTCAAACAATAGCCCCTTCAGGTCCTTAGCGGCCAAGAAATCACTTTCCACCGAAATTTGCGCAGTTTTCGATCCCACTTTCGCCCGAATAGGCAGCTCTGAGATAGTTCCAAACGAGGCTAACATTTGTACGCCGTTTTTTCGAGGATCGGCATCATAGGCGGCACGATCGAGGATTTCTAGGTTTTTTGTTTTCCACGTCCACTGGTGCGGCACACCGTCAACTAGGTTTCCAAACTTATCGGTTAACTGAGCGCCAATATTTTGGTAAAAATTACCCGCAATTAAATACGGTGATTTTTTAGTCAATTTAATACCAACGGCTAAATCGGGCAGTAATTTTATTTTAAGGGTGAAAGGTGGTAACTTATTTTCTGGATGCGATACATTAATTTCAAAATCCCCTGCAAGCGTTCCTGGCAAAAACTTAATATTTACCACTCCATTTTTAATACGAGCCTTTCCATAATTTTCAAAAGTTCCTCCCGTACTTTTAAACTGTACTTCCTCATCTTCCCAATCACGCGTTGGCGCATCGTCGTTGCCCAACACTTTAATTTGTACATTGGCACCATCTATATCTCCCACCACTAATTCGTTGGTATCGATTTGCCCCCATAACCGGTAAACGCCAAGCCTAACCGGCACTTCGGCACTACTTAATTTTTTGCCTTCATTATTACCATTCCGAGCAACCGCTTTCATATTAAAACGGCCGCCAAATTCACGTCCTTTTGGTACCAAAAAGAAAGTTATTTCCCCTGCCACTAAGGGCAAACTCTGCGACGGACTCACCTCAAAGAAGTCATTCGCATCGGCACTATCAAACTCGAGTGTTACCTCCGTTGAAAAATCAGATGTTTGTAAATTACCGGCCGCATCCTCTAAACGAACGTTAACTTCAATTAAATCTCGTCCTTGGCTGCTGACAAATATATCATTTGGAGTAACGACCAAATGCTTACCAGTCAGTGACACATTTAAATCCTCAATTACTGGATCAAGTGATGCCTTTGTGCCTAAATTAGGTCCAACGCTTACTTTTTTTGTGGTAGCCGTTGTGGAGGCCTTTAAAGAGCAAGCGACTCGTAGTGGCCAGGTTAGAGTGGTGTTTGGAATACGATCACACTTTGATTCTTCTTTCGTATTTAAAAATGTCTCACCAAAATCTACCCCCAAAAACTCTATTTCCGGATCCCCACTTTCATATACGAAAGAAGCTTCTTCACTCCGAGCTTCTAAAAATTCAAAATCCGGATTAAAATCTTCTGGTAAAAACGCCATTTCCATTCCCTGTGCTGTCGAACCATCAGCTCGAATTTGAACCACTTCGTATCCTTTAAAGTCAGTCTCTTCAAAAAACGCATTGTAATCAGACGTGCCTCGCATGGCATGTTCAAAGGCCAGACGATTTTTTGATTCAATATCTAAATCAATCCAAGCTAAAGCTTCATATACTTCATTCCAATCAAATTTAGATAAAAATGTTTCGACAAATTTATCTGGAATCAAAGCCCCTGTTTCATAAAACTTAGTAAAATTACCGCCACAACCAGACCAGCGACGAGCTTTTGTAAAGGCATCAACCGCTTGCACACTTTGTGTTATCTCACATTCGTCACTACTAGTAGCACTGCTTATAGTCGTAGAAGTTGATGTATTAGCGGGCATAAACCACTGGCTATTTCTTCCTGGGAAGCCTGTAGCAGTCGAAAATTGTTGATTAGAAATAGTGTTCCCTGCCGCGGTAATGGCATTTATAGCCTCAATTTTTGTTTGCAATAAATTATGCATCGCAACTCGCAACTGATCCGCGTTAGCCACTATTTTACGTTGTGTAAATATATTAGGAAACTCTACACGATGAAATTTTTCGCCGTGATCATAAAAAGAAAAAGCCCGTGGATCATCTACCGGCATCGCACGTGTAAACTGGGCTGTAACCTGCTCCATAATCGTTTCTGGACGAGGCTCGTCGTGCAACATTAAGCTGGAAAAACGAGCCGCATAAATTTCATCTTCATTTACGGCTAACCCGGCTCGACACCCATCAGCCCCTTCTAGACCATCAATTTCACGCGTCCCTCTTTCTGAAAAAACCGGCAACTCTGCCCCAATATGAAAGAGCGAATTGAGTCCGCTTTGCCCTCCTGCCCACTGTGTACCTAAATTACAGGTGTTATAACCAAATTCGTTATCTTCATAAGTAATGTTACGCGCACAACAACCTTCAAACTTATCATTATTAAAATCTGGCTCAGCTACATTTTTACATAAATCTACCGTATCAATGTCCATGCTTTGATTTGCCTCAACTTGTTGGGCAAACGGATACGTTTGAGTTCTATTCGCTCCTCTAATCAAAGTACATTCTTCGGCGGTCATTGCTGCAGAAGGCCGAACACCATTCCAATAAGCCGGTTTATTTACATACTTTGTGCCACCGTCCTCGCCACCTTCTTCATAACTTACAATCACCGTGTGTGGCATGGCGATATCATGCGGGACATTATTTTCATTTACTTGACTCAATAGATCTTCCTCTAATAGATCATTAAAATAACGTAACGCTAATACAGAGGCTTCATCTTTTTGTGAAACCAAAGCGGGTAAATTCTCAAGATCTGCGGCCGTCCAACGCCCACTTCTTTCTACGTGCGTATTGGCCTGAGTAATCCAGTTTTCATACAATTGCACGTATCGCTTTGCTAAATTATCAATAATACTTTTTGCAAAGTTATCCGGTAAGGCCGTTAGATTATCGGCATTCAAGGTTTCTAAAACTTCTTCTCGAGTTAACCCCTCATCTGCAGCTAAAATTTCATCAGCTAACACTTGTTTTTCGCTTTCACTTAAACTATTCAAATTACCAGAACTAATACCAGCTTGCTCGGCACGTTCATATAGGCGGCGCAACCAATGCTTTGTGTATCTAATATATTGCACCTCTTCGGCAAACTCAATCCACTCTTGATAACGCCAATACAGCATATTAGGTACAATTTGACGCTGACGAATTAAATCGGCTATAAACACTTTTTTATCAAAGGTTGTCTCTTGGGTATGAATACGGTGATTTGCATTAAAGTAATTTTTTAAGTGTGAAACACGTGATGTCATAATTTTAGTTGGGGCTTTTATAACACCGTGCCAAATTTCAGAAGACATATTACCACCAGAGGTGTATTCAAATCGTTCGTCAGCTTCGTCCCATATATAAGTAGGATCATAAAAATCCGTGTAAGGAAAAACGGTCGGCCACAAGTTCCCGTTTTTCTCCACTACCGGTAAGGGTAAATTACCGACTAATACCACGCCTTTTAAACTAGAAGGACGCGACTCCGTTGGGAGTCCGTTTTGATAAAGAGCCGCCAAGCCTTCATAAATATCAAAAGGCGAAACATCTTTATTTAAAATAGTAATAATCACTTCTGCCTCTTGCGCTTTAGCAACGTCATCCGCATAACGCAAAATCAAAGGCTTAAGTGCGGCTTGTTTATAAATTTCATCTTCCACTAAAAGGGATACCAACGACACTGAGTCCGCCCCTGTCTGTGAACTTAGTTGTGCCCAAACCGGAGTAGGCACCATACCCATTAAAAGAGACAGAAGAACAGCACTTGCTAAAATTTTATTTTTAACACGTTCAGAAAAGACTCGAAGAGACTCTTGTTTAAGCATAAAACTGACTAATTTGTGAATTAAATTTATTCTAAAGACACTCGGATCTAAAACCAAGCCATTGCGGTTGCCGAAACCTACCAAAAATAGTCCAATAACTTTTAGATTGAAAGCAAGGCCTTAAAGTGCCTGTTTATAGACTTCTAAGGTCTGGTTGGCGCATAAATTCCATGAGAACGTTTGAGCCTGCTTTAGTCCTTTTGATTTTAAAAGTTCTTGTCGAGGCTCATCTTTTAATAAGTCAGAAATCTTTGAGGCCATATCCGCTGGATCATGAGGATTAAAGTAAACGGCCGCCTCACCACAGACCTCGGGGATAGACGCAGCATTAGATACTACCACTGGCGTCGCACAAGCCATAGCCTCTAACGGAGGCAAACCAAAGCCTTCGTAAAAAGAAGGACACACATAGAGTGTAGCCGCATTAAACAGCCCCACCAAATCATCCAAACACACCAAACCCACCAGCTTAATAGAATCCGTTAAACCTAAACGAGTGATCGCTTTTCTTACCTCTGGATAATGTGGATCTTCTTTACCCGTTATGACCAATTTTAAATCTTTTAGCATCGCCTTTGCTTTTAACACAGCAAAAGCTTCAATCAAGCCGACTAAGTTTTTATGTTCGCGCCAGTTGCCAGTGTACAACAAAAACGAATCGGTTAAATCATATTTTAAACGGAGTTTTTCGATTTCCTTATCCCCGACCACTTTAAACTCCTCAGAAGGAGCAATGTGAATAGGATTAATTTTATTAAAGTTTGTTTTAAAAAGTTTTATGACATCTTTTTTAGTGTGCTCTGAGACTGTTATTATTTGTTTAGAAGCTTTCACTGCGTGCAGAATCACTAATCTATAAGCCAGTTTACGCCACCACGCGTTCATTTTTTTCCCAGGATAAAAAGAAATAGTGGTATCATGAATAGTGACCACAAATTTCCGGCTATAAAGTAGGGGTAAATTGAAATGTGAAAAATGCACTAAGTCACAACGTTCTTTTTGTAGCAACCACCAAAACTTAATTTGTTCGGCTAAACTGTAGTGTCCTGCATTTACCAATACTTTTTTAACGTGCGCGGGAAATTCAAAGGCACTGTACTGTGGATCATTCAAGAAAATAACCCACTCTAAGGGCTGCCCCTTAAAACTCGTTTGCTCAAACAACCTTTTAGTCAGTTCAAAGTTATAGCGTCCAATACCAGTAAAGGCATCAGAGAACATACGCGCATCAATACCAATTTTAAATTTCTTTTGAATCATCTAAAACACCCTAGCGGACTAAAGTTTAAGTGTAAAAATAAATGGGGCGAGCGATGGGGATCGAACCCACGGCCAGCGGTACCACAAACCGCTGCTCTACCACTGAGCTACGCTCGCCGTCTTGATAGTTTAAAGCGAGGCAGATCCTAGGAAAATTTTCACACAACGCAACTTTAATCGTTATTATATGCGAAATGGCAATTTAAGCCTCAAATTTTTGAAATCTAAAAATAAATTCATACTCTCTACACTATGAACAAAATACGTCTGATGAAATCGATTGTGTTTGGACTGGGCCTTTTTATCATTTTAGGCAGCACTTGGGTTATGCGAGATAGCATTATGGATCTTATTAATCCGCCACAATCCGGCATTTCAAAACCAAATCCCGATAAAATCGAGGTCGTGATACCTAAACCTACGGGGGTTCCACGACAAATATCTTACCTAGGACGATTGCAAGAAGCTAAAACGCTTATGAATCACGATTACTTTGCACTGGCCAGTAATGAGGTGGCCCAAGCCTTAAAACAAAAACCAAATCACATTGATCCCTATCTTATTTTAGCTGAGATTTATTTACGAAGTGGTGATGTTTGGAAGTTAGATAACCTATTACTTGAAATGGAAAAGCGTTTTCCTGAGAGTTCTGAAATCTTAGTCATTCGAACCCGACAATGGATCGCCGCTCGTAAGTTCTCTGAGGTGTTAGAGATTATGAAACAAACAGAAATTCTCCCCCCTGAGTTAGAGTTCTACAAAGCCGTACTATTAGCTTTACAAAATAATCACGAAGGCGCCAGAGAGATTCTAAAACAGCTTCAGCAGTTAGAGGTTATTACCAAAGCGCCAATTGTTTCGGAGTCTGGACTGATTGATCCTTACGAAGGCGAACGCGTATTAACGTCTGACGTTGCCGTTAAAATCAAGGAACTTTCGATTGTGTACGAAGAATTTGAGAATTTAGCTGAAGGCAAAAACGCTCATCTTTATGCCGAAATGGCAAAAGTGCTAGCCACTTACAACGAGGGTACTCTCGCCCGAGAACTAGCTGATACCGCAATCAAGGAGGATGTAACTTATATAGACGCGTGGATTTTACGAGGATATTCGCAAATGTTATTGCGTGATTACCCACGAGCCGAACTTGATTTAAGACAGGCATATGAACTGGATCCGTTACGTCCAGAGACACAATACTTTTTGGCTTTAGCCCTTTACGAACAACAGAAGTTAGATGAAGCGGCCCTGTTTTTTGAAAAAGCGCTCGACTATGATTTTGAGTTTTCGGCCGAAGTACGTTGGAAGTTACTAGATATTTTTTCTTCTCAACAAAAATACGATCAAGTAATTAAACTTTATCGCGATTTGCTGGATTACGATACCGAGTCTGAACGCTTTATTTCAGCCATTCATACAGCCGTTGATTTACTAAAACAACCGAGTATAGCCCTAGAGTTTAGTGAAATTTTATACCAGAAAGACCCCAGTGACACCATGGCGGCAAACGTACACGCCTGGGCTTTAATCGCCAATGAAAAATACGTTGAAGCCGGTCAAATTCTAGAAACTGCCCAGGCACAAGACCCACAAAACCCACGAACTTATTTAAATCTGGGCTTACTGTTTGAAGAACAAAACAAATTTGATGACGCGAAACGATATTACAAAAAATGTTACGAACTGGGTAAAGACGACGCGGAGTATAACAGTATTGTGAACCTAGCGGTTGATAAGTATAACCAACTCGTTGAATCTGATGAGAAACCAACCGCCCCAACCGCCCCATTAATTCCAGCGAGTTCGCCGTAGTTACTTTTAAATAAAAAGCGAAACTGGAGGCCGTTTCAAACCAGCCCCCCTACTTACTAAAATTTCATTCAATCCCCTCTTGCTAAGGGGTTTATTTTAAATATCTTAGGGTCGTCTAGTCGAGATTCATTTTTAAATTTCTACTCCCCTCCCATACATGTGCGGTATCCTAGGCCTCTCCAATCGCGAACAAGAAGTCTTTCCAGAGCTCTACGATGGGCTTCTGATGCTACAGCATCGCGGCCAAGACGCCGCCGGCATGGTGACCTACAACGGCCACGTCTTTCATGAACATAAAGATAACGGTTTAGTAAAAGACGTATTTACTAAACATCAAGCCAAAACGCTTCGAGGTAATATTGGTCTTGGGCACGTACGATACCCAACTGCCGGAAGCTTATGCGCCAAAGAAGCTCAACCATTTTTTGTGAATGCCCCGTATGGTATTTACTTAATTCATAACGGAAACTTAACCAATACAGAACCATTAAGGGATCGCGTAAAGGCTAAATACCGTCGTCACCTACGCACTGGGTCTGACTCTGAAGTACTATTAAACGTATTAGCGGATAAAATAGCCGACAGCATTAAATTAAACGGTGCAGAAGCCGGAATTAAAAATGTATTTGAAGGTGTTAAGCTCACTATGGAGCGGATTCAAGGTGCGTACGCTATTATTGCCATGATTGACGGGGTTGGAATGCTGGCTTTTCGTGACCCAAACGGTATTCGGCCATTAAGTATGGGGCAACGACAAGCGGGGGTGCTAGGAGAAGATTATGCTTTTGCCTCGGAAGATGTGGCCTTTGGTATGATGGGCTATAAAAAAGTTCGAGACGTGAAACCAGGAGAAGCCGTATTAATTGATTTAGAAGGAAAAACACACACTTTTCAAGCCGCTAAAGGCGAATTACACCCCTGTATTTTTGAATATGTATATTTGGCTCGGCCAGATTCAATGCTTGATGGAATTTCTGTGTATAAAACACAACTACGAATGGGGCAATCGTTAGCCAAACAAATTATGGCTTCCAATCTAGAAATTGACAGAATTATTCCAGTACCTGATTCTGCGCGTCCAGTGGCCCTTGAAGTGGCTAATGCGACGGGCATTAAATATAGAGAAGGTTTAGTTAAAAATCGATATGTAGGTCGAACATTCATAATGCCCGGACAACAAGAACGGAAAAAATCTATTAAACGAAAGCTAAACGCGATTCCGTTAGAGTTTAGGAACCGCAATGTGTTACTCATTGATGATTCTATTGTACGAGGTAACACCATGAAGCAGATTGTGCAAATGTGCCGTGATGCAGGGGCTAAAAATGTATATGTAGCCAGTGCCGCGCCGCCGGTAAAACATCCTAATGTATATGGCATTGATATGCCTACCAAACAAGAATTGATCGCTAACGATTTGAGCACAGACGAATTTAGGCGCGTACTAGGGGCTGATGCATTGTTTTACCAAACTTTAGACGAACTTATTTGGGCGGCAAAAGAAGGGAATGAAGAAATAGAAACCTTCGACTGTTCTTGCTTTGACGGCCAGTATGTTACCGGAGACATTACGCCTGAATACTTAAAAAAATTAGAAGAAAGTAGCAGTGTCAGCCAAAAAGTACAAGATATGCCACTGATTAACATTTAAACTATGCCTCTTAGTGATTTATTTTCGCCTTTAAAAAGACAATTTTGGATTTTTATAATAGTGCTTTTAGCGGTTAGTTTCGGTAGTTATGCCTTGTTTCAATTGTTACCTCAAACACAAAAAACAACGATCTATTTTAGTTTGAAACCCGTTTTAACCGATCGTGATACCCCAACATTTGATCATGCAGAAAGTACGTCTAAAATGGCCGAAGCTATTTCTGGCTGGGCAAAAAATCCTCAATTTCGTGAAGATGTAGCCAGCCAAGCTGGAACAGTGATTAATAATTTCAAACGCAAACTCTCTGCCAGAAAACAAAACTACATCAACGTGTTCTGGACCCTTAAACTGCAAGATACAGAAATCGCCTCAAGCGATAAAGTGATCGCTGCTGTTATTAGTCAAATTAACAAACGATTCACGGCCCTAAACAAAAACAGCCGTGCCCCATACGCCATGACCACTCCAGAAATTTTTTCTGAAACACAAACTCTCCCATCGTGGGTTTTAATCGCCTTATCGCTTATTTTAGGTTTAGGTTTTGCCACAATACTCGCTTACATGAAAGAATCTCTTGGCGGAAAAATAAGTTTCAACACTTATTTAAAGAACCTGTTCCCCAATGCTTCAATTTTAACCATACCAGAAAAATTAGGAAAACATGACGAAAAATTACTCGAACAATTTATTCTAACCTTTGAGTCCCCTCGCCTGGTTGGTACTTTCCCTGCCAGTGAAAAATTCTTTTCACTATCTCCAACCGACACCATAAATCACAACACCGATACGCCAGTACTGCTAGTTAAATTAGGAGAAACAACCGTTAATGAGATTCAAAACATCAAAGCTATTTTTGGTCCTAATGTTGGTTTAATTGTTTTCAATCAATAATAAGAACATGTCTATTAATTACGCAGATTCCGGAGTTAACATTGAAGCCGGTGATGCGGCATCAAGAGCCGCTTACCAAAACGCGAAAAGTACTTTTGCGAGTCGTAAGGGGTTAATTGGCGAACCTTTTGCCTTAGAAGGTGGCTTTAGTGGCGCCTTAGATATGGGTGACTTTTTACTGATTCAAAACGATGACGGTGTGGGCACAAAATTAGAAATTGGAGAGCGAACCGGTATTTATGACACCTTGGGAGAAGACTTGTTATGCATGGTGGCTGACGATGCCATTTGCGTAGGCGCGGAAACGATTTCTATTACCAACACCTTTGATGTACCAAAAATTGATGCACAAGCAATTAAAACCCTTACAACGGGTTTAGCTAAAGCGTGCCAAGCAGAAAAAATTGTAATTCCTGGAGGCGAAATCGCAGAATTGGGCAAGGCTCTAAATTTAATGGTTTGGAATGCTACTGCCGTGGGAGTAGTTAAAAAGGATAAATTTATTACTGGAAAAGGTATTAAAGCCGGTCACACCATTATTGGCTTAAAAGGACGAGTGATTCGTTCTAATGGAACTTCGCTTGCCAGAAAAGTGTGTGAAAGCACTTTTGGTAAAAACTGGCATAATCATTCTTTTACAGAAAACCAAACGTGGGGAGAAATACTACTAACCCCTTCTAAAATATTTCACCGACTATTACTAGACACCGTTTTAGGAGACTTTAAAACTGAACGTCCTTTTAATATTCACGGAATCGCACACATAACTGGCGGCGGTGTCCCTGGAAATTTACCAAGAATTCTTCCAGATGGGCTTGGAGCTAATTTAGATAACCTACACGCTCCGCATGAAGCCGTTAAACAGCTACAAGCATTAGGAAACATAGATGAGGCAGAATGCTACCGAACATGGCATTGTGGTAGCGCTATGATGCTGGTAGTCGAAGAGAGTGATGCTACTGCCATTTGCCAAGCGATTAACGATAAAGACAAAGAAGTTGAAGCTCAAATCATTGGAAAGGTGACATCAGAGCCAATCATTATATTAAAATCAGGGTTTTCTGGGAATAAATTAAGTTTTGAACTATAATTAGAAATACTTAAATAAACTTTAAGTAACTAATTCTTAATTTTTTTAATCTTATGATTATCCAATTGAACACTGGAGAAGTAACATTTTTTGAAGAAGACCAGACCTATTTTGAAAAAAGATTAAACGATATTACTCGTTTTTTAGGGAATGAAGCCGGTGACGATGACTCCATTAAAATTGATGTAGCGATAAGTAAAACTAAACACCTTTCGGGTGAACGTTTTGAGGGTAAAGCCCACATGATCTCTCCCCATGGTGGAGATTTCATGGCTGAGACACACTCAGAAAGTATTAAGGGGTTAGCCGACGAGATTAAAGATATTTTAGAAAGACAGGCTCGTAAATTTCACTCAAAAAGACTTAATTAGAAAGTAATTAGAAAATAAAAAAGCCCCGCAATGCGGGGCTTTTTTTTGTGTAAGGCTTTAATAATAACTAGCTGGTCTTACGTCGGCCAAACACTCCGAAAACAAACGTTAGTAGTAACATTATCACTCCCGCTAAAAGGAAGAATGTTTGTGATGGACCCGTTTGAGTCAAGCCACAATTCAGAGGTACTGAAACGTTCCCCGCAACAGAGTTTGAAACATTCAAGGCTTTCATATCAGCACAATCTGCTTTGACACGAACAAAGAACGTAAAAGCTTGTATACAAGGGGCTTTATTCGAATAGGCTGGGTAAACTATCATGCCGTTTTCAATAACGCCAAAACCTGTGTTTGTAAATTCAACGACCGACTCAATTCCCGACACGTTAATAGATGAGACATAGTTAGAAACATCTTCAGTCTTAGAATTAAGGGTTATTTCGTATCGAAGCACATCTCCAGGACGAGCCCCAGAAGCTGTAGCATCTGCATTATCTTGTGAAATATTAGTCACTGACATCGTTACTTCAGCAGAAGACGGCAAACCTGTTAAAGAAGTATTCGCACTACTTTGAAGCGTTTCTGTTGTGTCCAAAGGGGTCACCTCATCAGCCTCTGCTGGATCGCTGATTAACATCGCTTCTGGTTCTGTTACTAAGGCCGCATTGGCATCTGTTTCTGTACCTGTATCTTCAAGAAAAGAATCCAGATCGCTAAAGAAATCACCTCCAAAGATATCATCTTCTGCTGAGAGGGCTGTAGTTGCATCGTCCTCAAGAAGTATTTCTTCTTGGGCGAAAGCAGGATTAATAAGAAGCGCTAAGGTAAGTGCGAAGCCGAGAAATTTAATATTCATTGACGAAAAAATGTGAACAAGTCTCCTTAATTCTTCCAGAACCCCCTATCACCGTCAATCTTTTTTAATGATTTTTGATAACTGTGACGAGAAAAGCTTGTAAAACAACTAAATCATGTTCTGTGAACTTTTCACAAATATCCACTAAAAGCGTGGCATCACTACGCCTAAACCACTCCAGCATTTGTCGTTGCTGATTAGTTAAGGCCAAAGCGCCTTCCTGATTTTCAAGCGTAAACATAAGTGTTACTGGATGTACATAAAGATCGGATCGAACCGAATCAAAGCGTGGTAACACCCCACTAAACCATAAGAGCTTCGTATAAAAATAAATCTCTATGATTTTAAGTGGTAAGGATTGAAGTGTCCAAACTTCATGTAAAAGTTGCACCATATCTGGCATCTCTTTCTCTTCTGGACAAAACTGTGCGGTAAACCCTAGAACATCAAAACCAAACCGCATTTGATCATACCCTCTTAGGTACGGCGAATAGTCATTCAGTGCTCTAATTTTTCGTAATTTCAAACTATTTTTGGGTCGAGCAATCTCTAGTTCTAACCAACGAAAATAGTCAAGCTCGGCCGCTTTCACTTTTGATCGTTGTAACTTTGAAGCAAAAACTTTTATTTTACCATGACCTTCAGTTAAAAACGTCAGCAAACAATCGTCATTTGCCAAGGGCACTTTTTGCAATAACCAGCCGTTAGTCGTAATAGTTCTAACCGTCATTAGGCTTCAAAGTGCCCCGTCAAATAACGCTTAATAGCAATCCAGGCACCTAAAACACCAACCGCCATAGCGATTAATAGCTCGTTCCATAAAATAATATTCCACCAATATTCAAATATAGCACCGCCTAAATTTGCTCCGGGCAAAAAATCAATCTCTCTTAGTGCCAACACGAAACCTATGCCCGAAATAAGCCAAGCAACCACCCCTAACAACATGCCTTCCCATAAGTACGGACCGGCAATAAACACCGTGTCAGCGCCCACCAAGCGAGCCACAAATACTTCTTGACGACGTGAAAACAACACCACTCGAAAGGTATTTACCGCCAAGGCAATGCCACCTATAACAAAAAGCACAATTAACCAGCGTGTTGCTGACTCAACTGTATCTCTTAAACTCAGTAATCTTTCTACCAAAGTTACAAACTCACGCTCTGCTGCAAAATCCCATTCCCCGATGACCTCTGAGTAACGCACACTTTTAAGCAACTCAAATACCCCTCGCACATCGGAGAGACTATTAAACTTAATATAAAGAAGTGGTGGATTTGAAAAATTCAAAAAGGCTTCAGGTGGTATCACACTACTTTCAATCGCATACTGATTCGTTAAATCATTTTGCAGCGCTTCTAGATTAAAGACTTCATATTTAATTTCTAAGGGGACTCTGAAGTCCGCCCGTTCTTCTAAGTTTTGCAAAGAATAGTTTGTAAAAAAATGAAGAGCGAAAACAAAGTTAAGCAAAAACAGAATCAATGAGCCCAACAAAATAGTTGTACTCGACAAAAATTTGTTACGCATTAATTGCACAGTCCCCTCTCGAGCACTTCTCCAAATCAAGTTTTTCCAGTGATCCATAAACAATAAAGACTATTTTTTATTTTAAACCTCAAATCAATACTGACCTAAAGTTGTAATTTTACCAAACTGAAAACACCCATCCACAATAAAACGAAGCCCAAATAAGAGTTGCTATTATGCTGAATACATGTTAAGATGGCATATAATTTAAAACCCAAACAAAACATGGCTTTACACATACCAAAAAATTTCAATGAAGTTGTACACTCTCCAGTAACACTTGTTAGTGGAACAGCGCTTCTTACTACCGCAGTACTCCTCGCCTACGACAACATTAGAAACGCGGATGGCGAAATTTTGCTAGATGTTGCGACTAACAATTTAGTAAGCTTCGTACAGATGATGATCGCTTAGTAACAGAGCGCTAAAGATTAAATAACTCACGGCACAAATGGTGAGTTTTTTAAAACCCTCAAAAATAATTTGACCATCGGCTCTGACTTTCTAGTATACTTTGGCAGCCGAACAAGACTCGTTCGTCTAGTGGTTAGGACGCCGGATTTTCATTCCGGTAACAGGAGTTCGATTCTCCTACGAGTTACCATAAGTTTTTCAGTCATATTTAACCCCTCAGAAAGCCGATAGATAAGGGTCAAATCGGGTGTTCGATTGACCACCTGTTCCAGGGTTGGTCGCGACGCAAAGATAAAGCTCCAGATTTTCTCGAGTTTTGGTCACTCACCGATCTGGGCCGGATGCGATTGCCGCATCAGACGCTACCTTTATTGAACGTGTCAAATGTTGCCGCCTTGCGGATCCCTGCACCA
>CAMZKS010000059.1 GCA_947311285.1 uncultured bacterium
TCGTATCCGGTAGTAACCGTTACTAAAACCGAAACTCTAGAAAATGCTATCCCGAATGTTGAAGCTACAGGAAAAGTTTTGCCTAAATACACCTCAGATATTTTTGCCTCAAGAGAAGGCGTTATTTCTGAGTTAAAAGTAGATTTAGGTGATTCGGTCCAAAAAGGACAAATTATGGCTATTCTTTTACCAGATAAAGATCAAGCGCAACTACAAGCAGAGCTTCGAGTAACTCAAACAGAGCTAGACTTGCTACAACAAAGAAAAGAAAAATTTGTAAATGGTGATGGAGAACTGCCCATCATAACCCAAATAGATACCGCTGGGAAAAATTTAGAAGCCACTCGGCAAGAAAATTTAGCGGAAGCCGAAAAAATAACCGCTCAAGTGAAAATATTAGAATCAAAAGTATCTACTGAAGCTTTTTCATTTCAAAATGGAATTAGAGATGTTTTAGACGTGGTTGCTGACTTTTTGTTTCAAGATCCCTCATTTTTAGAACGAGACAAACCTATTGCGCCTTCAACCTTTAGACGATCTGGTTTTTTCCCTAGTAATAGTCTTGCTCAGAGTGAAATTAGACTTCTAGAGCCTGAATTTGTAGAGATTTACAAATCCTTCAAAGCCGATCCAGCCAAAACAGAACTCCAAGATATATTAAATCTTGGAAACAAAGTTCGTCAGCTGGCCGCTAATGCTAAACCAAGAGACGACCAGAAAGAAATTTATAACACTATTAATGAGAGACTTTACGAATCCGCAGATCACTTAGTCGAAGTTTTAAATGACCCTCTTGGTAATCAAATAGAGATCAAGACACTTCAAGCCGAAAAAAAACGCCTACTTATTGCGAATACACAAAGAGCTGTGGTCGCTCGTAATGAAATTTCAGGCCTAAAGAAACAACAATCCTTTTCCATCTTTGAGCTTGATAGCGAAATCACACAGAAAACGTCAGAAATTAGTGCCATACGACAGCAGTTGGGTTTTGGCGCTTATGTTCGAGCCCCTTTTTCTGGTAAAATCACCAAACGCCATCTTAATGTTGGAGATGCTGTTGGGGGTGATAAACCCATTTATTCATTAGTAGATAGTACCAATAAATTTATTAGATTTTTTGTAACAGAATCACAATTCCCATTTATTGAAGCCGGTAAGACTATTTCTTTTTCCCCAAGCTCTGCACCTTCACAAAAATATGAAGCGACTATAGCTCGAATATCTCCGTCTATTGACCCATTAACACAAACCATTTTAGTGGAAGCAGATTTAGATCCAGCAATTGAGCATACGAAAATCTTAGCCCATATGAATGTACGAGTTGAAATCCCCGTTTTTAGTGGAGATGAAAATTATTTAGTCATTCCAGAAAAAGCGGTTCAACTTTCAGGGTCTCCAAATGCCGTATGGATTGTAAATTCAAAAGTTCAAGCTGAACGAGTAGAAATAAAGATAGCTTATATTTATAACGGTAAAGCCTTTGTATCAGAAGGTTTAACCGGAAAAGAATGGATTATTACAAAAACGCCAACACCATTAACAGAATCATTAGAAATTGATACAAAAATTAATTCTTAACCCACCTATAAAATGAAAGGAAGTATATTTGAAAAATTTGTAGGAGGTATTTTGAAAAATAGACGCACAATTTTAATTGCCAGCCTTGCTATGTTTGGTTACGGAATATGGCAAACCTACACAGCCCCAGTAGATATTTTACCAGATTTGAATAGACCCACGGTCACCATCTTTACCGAAGCTGAAGGTTTGGTGGCAGAGGAAATAGAGCTTTTGGTGGTTACGCCAATAGAGGCCGTAATGAATGGAGCTCCAAAAGTAGAACGAGTGCGTTCAGTCTCTGGTAATGGCCTGAGTTTAATATTTGTTGAGTTTAATTGGGATGCCGAAATTTATCGAGCTCGGCAAATTGTAGCGGAAAAATTAAATGCCGTAAGTTTGCCGGAAGGTGCTAAAGCGACCCTTGGACCTATTTCTTCTTTAATGGGAGAAATACAACTCGTAGGAGTTACCGCAGATTCAGATGAAATGGACATGAAAGCATTGCGAAATTTGGCGGATTTCACCATCAAACAAAAATTACTGACAATATCAGGCATTGCTCGTATTAATAATATTGGAGGTAATTTCACTCAATATCAAATTCAAGTTAATCCTCAAAAACTCGCTTCTGTGGGGTTAAACCTAAATAAACTTTTAGAAGAGCTGGATGGAATTGTCGAAAATAAAAGCGGAAATTTTGTCGTCACGGATGAAATCGAATATCCTATTAGAATTACCGCCAGAACCACCGATTTAGAAAAAATTGCTAATACGAAGATTGCAGAAAGAGATGGAGCCTTAATATTGTTGCGTGACATTGCCACGGTTACTAAATCAAAAGTACCCGCCCCCCGAGGTGATGCAACAGTGAATGGGTTTCGAGGAGTTATTATGTCGATTACAAAACAACCTGGGCAAAACACGCTTGAACTATCTAAGCAAATTGATGCGGAGCTTGCAACCCTTCAAAAAAGCTTAGAGGGGAAAGTAAAAATTCATCCACACTTATTTACTCAAACTAAGTTTATTCAAAATGGAATCAAAAATGTAGTGGGGGTCGCACGAGATGCAGGCATTTTGGTAACCTTGATATTATTACTATTTTTAGGGAATTTACGAGCTGTGGGGATTACACTTTTTGTACTCCCATTTTCTTTTGTCATGGCCATAGTTATTTTGCAATTAATGGGGATTTCCTTGAATGTTATGACCTTAGGGGGATTAGCCGTTGCTATTGGGAGTTTAACCGATGATGCCGTCGTAACGGTTGAAAACATGATTCGTTGGCTAAAAATACGCAAAGAAAAAGGCGAAAAAGAACCCGTGTCAGATACAATTGTAAAAGCTTTAAACGAAGTTCGTGGTTCAATTATTTTCTCTACGGTGTTAGTCGTTTAAGTTTTTCTACCACTCTTTGCTTTATCCAGTATTGAAGGTCGATTACTCGCTCCACTCGGAATCGCTTACATTTTAGTGCTGATTGTTTCTACGATGGTAGCGATGTCTATTACGGCTATTCTGGGATACTACTTACTTCCAAAATCTAAACTTATCTTAGAAAATAAAGAAACTTGGTTTGTTAAAAAGATTAAAATCGGAGTAGAGCCTATTATCCGTTGGTCTATCAGAAATGCAAAAATGGGTATAGGCGTCGCGGTCATATCTTCACTACTAACCTTTATACTTATTTTCCAGGCCGGAAAAGAGTTTCTTCCTCCGTTTAACGAGGGAACACTCACTATTGGGGTTTCTTTACCTCCTGGTACCAGCCTCACGAAATCAAATGAAATTGGAGCTAAACTTGATGCTGCATTTTTATCTGTTAACGGTGTAAAACAAACTGCCCGTAGAACAGGACGAGCGGAGGATGATGAACATGCCAATGGTGTCAATACTTCTGAATATGAAGTAGATATTGATGAGACCTTGGATAAAAATCGAATTATTTCTGATCTCAAAAAAGTAATTGCTACTATTGATTTATCTGGTGCAAACGTGTCTATTGGACAACCAATCTCTCATCGAATTGAGCATATTTTATCAGGAGTTAGGGCGCCCATTGTTATCAAAGTATTTGGTCCAGAACTAGACGAAAACCAACGCATTGCTCAGCAGGTACAAGCTTTACTGGAAACAATTCCAGGAACACTTAACCCTGTAGTCGAACAAGAAGTAGGAGTGCCTCAAGTGGAAATAATCCCAAATCGAGATCAACTCGCAAAATTTGGCTTCACACTTGGCGAAGTGACAGAGATCATTGAAACCGCCTTAAATGGAGCAGAGGTGGGAACTATTTTAGAGGGAAACAGAGCCTTCGACCTGAAATTAAGGCTTGATCCTGAAATCATAGAATCACCAGAAGATCTTAAGAAACTACCTATTTTGGCCCCAAATGGACAAACTATTTCTTTGAGTCAAATAGCAAAAATAAAAGTGACAGAAGGACGAAATACGATTTCTCATGACAACGGACAAAGACGAACCGTAGTAAGTTCCGGAATTTTGAAAGGTGATTCGGTAACATTGTCGAATCTCTTAAAAAGAAAATCGAAACTGAATTAACTATTCCAACCGGATATTTTGTGAGTTATGAAGGGACCTATAAATCTCAAAAAGAATCTTCACAAAGACTTATGCTCTTTTCTTTACTGGCTTTTCTCGGTATTTTAGGCGCTTTGTTCTACAAATTTAAGTCATGGAATCTTGTTTTTCAGACTATCGGGAATGTGCCGGTCGTTTATTTGGGAGCTATGATCGCTATTTATTTAACCAACAATGTTATATCTCTCGCGAGTCTTGTCGGGCTTATTGCCATATTTGGTTTGGCCGCTCGTAATGGGATCTTACTCATTGAGCGCTGGATATTTATGGCCACAGATGAAAATATTCCGTTTGGAGAAAATATGATTGTCTCGGGCTCACTCAGTCGGATATCTCCGATGCTTATGACAGCCCTGACTTCCATGTTAGCCCTTCTACCCTTGATTTTAGCGGCCGATGAACCCGGAAAAGAACTGTTATATCCATTATCTGTAGTAATGTTCGGCGGACTACTAACATCAACTTTAGTAGAGATTATCATCCGACCTGGCATGTTTGCCTTGTTTGGAGAAAAACCCGTTGAAAAAGCTATAAATAATTCAAAAAAACAGTTTAATAATAAAAATAATATTTATTCATGAATTTCAAAAAAGCAATATCAGTTTTAATTATGGAGGGGAAAGTTCCTTATTTTAAGGTGTTAAAAAAATTAATAATTATTATAAGTTTTGGCGTGGTTATTGTGACCCCTTTTGTAAGTAATGAATTCAAGGAATTGGTGAGTTTGGCATAAACTTGTTGATTTTTATTCTTTTAATCCGTCCCTTAAGCCAGATTTTACCCGAGTTTAAAATTCTACGAACTATTACATCCGCTCGACGCGAATTAGGTATCTTATGTGCCAGCTTAATTTTGGGACACACTGTAGGCTATTATGTAAAAACAAAACAATTCCCACATGATTTAATCTTTTCTCCTGATTTTTGGCAGCTAGACAACTTTCTTGTCTGGGGAGTTTTGGGTTCTATTCTTAGTATTCTACTTTTAATTACTTCTAATAATATCGCTGTAAAAATCCTGAAAGGATACTGGAAAAAAATCCAATTATCCGCGTATCTTTTACTTCTCCTTAGCGCTATTCATATTTTCTTACAAAAAAGATTTTCAGTGGAAAACTTTTTTGAAAGCTTTGGATTTGTGCTTTTAATTATAATTATCTGGTTTATGGCTAAGAAAAAAATCAAATTTCATATCTTAAAACCCTTTTATAAAAATTAAATTTAAATCTAAAAATACTCATTTATTTAAAACATGAAAAAAACACTTTATATCATTATCGGATTATTCGGATTGCTGGCACTAGCAGGTATGTACAAGTTTAACTATCTATCAAGCATGCCAGAGCATAACCTTGATGGGAACAAAACAAAAAACTCAATGACAGGCATGCCTTGCCATAAAATGGCTGGACGATGGATGGGTGATTGTGAGAAAGATTCTCAAGGGAATATAATCGTCCCCCCTCAAAAAGAGATGAGGAGTGTTATGAAAATGAATAAAAATAATACTAAAGAAACATTCTCAGAAGATGTTTCAGGGCTTCCAACTATAGTGCCTACTAGACTGGTAAAACTCAAAGATGGAGACACGTTTGAAATGACAGCCGAAATAGTGAAACAAGAGGTTGGGAATAGAACCATTAAACGTCTGGCTTACAACCGGATGATCCCAGGTCCAATTATTGAAGTAGAAAAAAACGCTAAAGTAAGTATAAAATTCACCAATAGAATTGATGTTAATACTACACTTCATTCTCATGGGCTGCGGCTTGATGATGACGCTTTTGATGGTGTGCCCGATACGATGGGAGGAAAGCAAGCCGAAATGAAACCCGGAGAGAGTTTTACTTATGAATTAAATTTCCCTGATGCCGGAGTGTTTTGGTATCACCCACACATTAGAGAGGACTACACTCAAGAAATGGGATTATATGGCAATTTTCATGTAACCGAGAATGGATACTGGAACGATGTGGACCGAGAAGAATTTTTAGTGCTTGATGATTTTTCTGAAAACGATCCATTTTATAAAGACTTAACCAATAAAACTTTGATGGGGCGATTTGGAAATATTTTGTTAATTAACAATCAAGAAAATCTCCAATTAAAGGCTAAAACCGGCGAAAAAATAAGATTTTATATTACCAATACGGCAAATACTCGAACTTTTGATTTTTCTATAAAAGATCAAAAAATAAAAATTGTTGGAGGCGATATTGGGCGAGGAGAAAAAGAATTTTTTACCGACAACTTTATTATTGCACCCGCCGAACGAATCATATTTGAAAAACAGTTTTCAGAAGCCGGTGTTTATATTATAGAACACCGTGGCAGAAAAATTGAAGAAATTCTAGTTGAAGGCGAGAACGCTTCTGCTGAAGACTTTGCAGTCTTAAGACAAAATAAATCGGATTATGCGATGATTCGTGAAAATTTTCAAAAATATTTAGATAAGAATGTAGATAAAAAATTAAGAATTTCTATTGGAATGAAAGGCATGGGCGAAATGCGAATGGGGCAAGATCATAGAAATGGAGAAGGTAAAATGATGGGCGGTATGCCAGAAGATATGGAAGCAAAAGAAAAATCATTGGGAGGACGTGGGGTGCACCATGATGAAGACGGAGGGATTGAATGGGAAGATGGCATGGTTCAAATGAACAAAATGACCAATGACAAAATGATGGAGTGGATGCTTATTGATGAGTCTGATAGTAAAAACCCCAAAACTAACATGGACATTGATTGGGTATTTAAAAAAGATGATTTCGTAAAAATTCAAATTTTTAACGATCCAAAATCTATGCATCCAATGCAACACCCGATTCATTTTCATGGACAGCGTTTTGTTGTTCTAACTCGAGACGGAGTGCCAAATGACAACCTGCAATGGAAGGATACGACCCTCATTGAAAATGGTGAAACTATTGAAATTTTACTTAATACAACACAGGCGGGAAAATGGATGAGCCATTGTCACATTGCGGAACATCTGCATGCCGGAATGATGTTTAATTTTATTGTAGAAAATTAAAATTAATTACTAATTTAAAAAAATGAAAAAA
>CAMZKS010000060.1 GCA_947311285.1 uncultured bacterium
AAGGGGTCTCCTCCCCACGAATTTTCTTTATCGGTTTTACTCGGCTCGTCTTCCACTTTTGGGGCGGGGTTATGGGTAAAGTATTCAATGACTTGAAAAATCGTTTCTTGGTGCTTCAAAAAGTCGAATTGGATTTGATTTGGGGCAAGTCTCAAAATTTCTTCTACCAAACCTAATATCACGCGAAATACCTCTCTCCAACCATATAAAATTCCTTCCCAAAAAGTTTCTTTTTCCGCTTCTAACGGAAACTTTGAGACCTTGTCTCTTTGAATGATATTTAGCATTAAATTGACTACTTTTCCGTATTCAATCGGCTCGCTATTTTCGTCTTGTTTTTGTAAAGATTTTTTGATTCCTTCTAATAATGCGTAAACATAATCCGAACGAATTTCGGGGTCGGAAAATAACAAAGAATTTTTAGAAAATTTTGAAGGATTATTTTCTACTGCTTGGGTAAGTGTTCCTCGCAAACCGCTAATACTTGGCTCATCTCTTTCTTTTGGTATTATTTTTGTGTTTTTTAAATAAGCCACCAACTCGTTAATTTCCATTTTTTCTATATCATCAACATTTAGAGACGCGACTCCACCAACGCCACTCGCCATACGACCAAACTCTTCTTCTGTATCAATTTTAAAATCTTCAACGATTTTGATTTCTCGTTTTTTGGCTTCTTCAAGCTGTTTTGGTGTAAGGTCGTTCGAAATTATCGAAAGAAGGGTTAGTTTTATATGCGAGTTTAGTTCCTCGTTTTCATTCCAAGAGGCTTGAAATAAAAGTTCGACATATTTGTTCTTTTGAATTTCCGTAAGTCCAGAAAAGCAATCTCTTAGTAAAATTTCGTACTCTCGGAACTCTCTTTTAACTAAAAAATCTCGGTCTAAAAATTCAAATAAAGTGTCTTTAAGTCTTTTTTTCAAGAATGAGTTATAAGTATTTAAGAAATGTAGTTCAAGACGTTTAAAAATAGCAATATTGGGGAATTTTGAAAAAATTGAGTCAAATTTTTCTTGAAACTCGGATTTTCCTAAATTTTTCTTATGAATCTTTAATTGCTCGGTCAAAAACCATTTGATAGTCGAAGCAAGAACTTCTTCAACACGATAAAGGGAGTGGTAGTCGCCTTTTTTACCAATTGCTAAAGAATTAACGGTTTTTACTGTGTAATCTAATGGGTCGTCATAGTCGAATACTTGTGTTTTTTTACCGTCTTTTCTCTTTTCCGTTTTTCGTTTGCAAAAATTGGTATAAATATCTCCCACTTTTTTCAATGCTTCTTCGTAATATCCTTCGGGGATATTCAAGAGGGTTTGGCAAAAGTTAGTTATCTCGTAGTCATCAAAATATACTGCTCGTTCTAACCCGAATTTATCATCTTTGGCGAGGGGTTTGAGTGTGAAAAGTGTTTCAAAAAGTTGAAACGAACTTTTTGTTTCGCCACCCTCTACCAGTATTTCCAAAACTTTCTTATACAGAAAGCCGTCTCTCAATTCTGACGCAACCTTAACCCAATTTTCTGTGTAAATCTTGTTTGCAATTGGAACTAAAAGCTTAGCGGGCATAGACTCTACTGCCCACAAAATACTATTTACGACATTTAAACTCGTTTTGTCTGAAACTTTTATACCTAAAACAACTTTTTGAAGTGTTTCTGGGGATTTTTCGCCAAGAGTTCGAAGGTAAGCACATTGAGGAGGATAAGCCCATTTTTGATCTTCTTCAAATTCTTGGTTCAATGGTTCTAAAAATTTATTGTTTTTTAAAAATTCAAACCAACCTTCCCCGATACTTTTATAGAAATGTTGTCCAGCATTTTGATTTGAATTTATAAGTTTTTCTAAAACACCTAAATCAACATTTTTAACACCGCCTTCTACGATTAAATCTATTTTTTCATATACCCCGACTTGGTCTAATAAAAGATGGTTTAAATAATCTTCAAATTTTTCGCAGATAATACGAAAATTCGTCTCACTTATCTCTGTAAGATTTTGATTTAGTATTTTATTTGCCGCGTTTAGAGCTTTTTGTTGATTACCCCTACTATGATGGCAAGTATCGCTAAAAAAACCGTAGAAACTTCCGTCATAAAAACTTTCAACCGTTTCACTACCTCCTTTTTTAAGTTTAGGAAGAAGGTTTTTTTGAGTGTCTGGGTCGTATAACATTTCTCGAAAACAATGAGCAACCGTTGCCTTCCAATCGGGAAATGTACTTGAAAAATTTGGGTCTAATAAATTCACACCAGTTACAAAAACTTTAGAATCTGCGGTTGTTCCTTCTATCCCCCCATATATCCTATCAATTTGGGAAACAATCTCCCTTTGCCTCTTTGTTAAAGTAGGTTTTGGAGGTTCAAAAGAAGCATTTTTATCTTGGCTCATCTGTCCTCTAAGCTATCAAATTTTCGATAAAAAGTAAACTGGACTACTTTCCACAATTCCTTCTCAAAGAAGCCAAGAATCGAAGTGTTTTTGGCTTCATTTCTACGGCAAGAATTCCCATATTCATTCGGTCGGCAAACACTTTTTCCCAATTTGAATTGAATTCATCAATGCTTCCATCAAAACCGCTCTTTTTCATTCCTTCAAATTTTTTCTTCTCGAATGCTTTGAAATTTTGAGCAAATTGAAGAACATCGGGGATTTGTTCTTCCGCCCAATTCTCTTTTCGAAGAATCTTTTCAAAATCTTCTTTCCAAGTATCGAGGTTTATTTTAAGTCTTTTATACCGTTTCTTTTTTTGAGACTTTCCAGACAGAAACTCTAAAATAGCCCATAGAAACAAAATAAAAATCAAACCCCCACTTCCAAGCTCCAATAGATTTATAACCCCAGAAATTAAGAGGAAAACAAGAATCCTTAACAAGATTTTGCCAATAAATGTGAATGCTTTATTCATTTAATACCTTTGCTGAGATTCATAATAACCAGCATCTTGAATCCCTTTTTCAGTTTCAATTCTGAAATCAATCCAATCTTCAAATTCAGCAAAAGCTGTTTTAACATCTATTTCTCCTTTTGCGGCACTTTCAAATTGCGTCCAACATTCTTTTCTTACCTCTTGTAGTGCTTGAATATTATCTTGAATGCTTTGTTTGCCTAAAAAAATACCAATAAAGAAACAAATTGTTCCCGTAAAAATAACTGTACCGATTGAGATTTCTTTCATAAAAAAGGGGCGACTTTCGTGCTACCCAATTTCGATACTCTTACGAGCTTCTCAATTTGGACGAGAAATCGCCCCGTCTTTATTGAGAAAAACACGTGTATAAGACATAAAAAATGCCTCTTAAGAGTTTTTATTTACCGAAATTGAGTAGCAAGACAAATATAGCTTCTTCAATGATTTTTTGCAAAATCTTACTCGCAAAAAGAAGTAAGAAGTTGACTTAGTTCTTCATCAGTCATTTCATCAATATCTTCAACCGTATTTGTTTCCACAATTTTTCGTTTATTAAATTGGATTTCTTCTGCCTTGAATTTTATTTTAAGACAAAGTTCAATGGCTTTGAGTTGTGTTTTACAATCTGGAAGTTGTCCGACAACTTCTCTTCCCCTATAAAATGTTGATTGCGTTGCCTCTAACGCATCTTTTATCTTCTTAACGATATAAGCAGGGTTTATGCCTTGAGAATCCATTTTACGGTCAATTTCGAGCCAAAAATCTTGATAAGCACGTGTTCGCTCTATCAAATAAGCATTCTTTGCCGTAGCGGGAGCATATCCCGCTTCAATAGCAGATTTGTATTTGGAAAATCCTTTTATTCTATTTTCGGCATACTTTGTAGCTCTATTCATCAATCTCTATTTTAGGGATTTTTAGGGAAATAGGCGATATTTAAAAAGTTTAGATACCGTCGGAAAGTTCGAACTCCAAGTTGCCGACGGCGTTTTTTTATACACAAAAAAATAATTAGAAATGAATAACAAGTTGAAATAAAAAAGTCAAAACACCCAATTTCTTGTGAAAATGTCCAAACATCTTTACAAAATGTCCAAAATTCTTGTCAAAATGTAAAGAATATTGGTCATCAGCTTTCCGACGGCTCTACAAAAGGGTTTGCTGGCTCTTTTTAAATAAAGGAAAATTGCTTTCCAGATGGCAATTACTCCAAAACAATCTAATAAAAATTTTGAATCCTTCGGCGAAGGGGATTCTTGGGTGTCATCGCTTGGGAACACTATTTCGTTTGAATGTGTCGTTCCCGAAGACAATTCAGAAGATGTTTTAGAGGGTATTACAAAGGGATTTGCTAAGATTGGACTTTTTAAAGGAATTAAATAGCACACCTTTTTGATTTTTTTATAAAAATAGGGTAGTTTTTTTGTATGTTAGAAATCGGGGACGTAAAGAATCGAAAAACAGCTATATACATTCGAGTATCAACTCCAGAGCAAAAAGTTGATGGATATAGCCCCGAAATGCAAAAGAAGAAGCTAAAAGAGCATATCGAGAACAATAAAGCTTTGGGGCTTGTTTTTGACCCTAAACTCATTTTTGAAGACGTTGGAACGGGTAGCCATTTGAATAGAGACGGATACAAAAAAATGATGGAACTCGTTAAATCTAAGAAAATTGATGTTATTTTAGTTTGGAAGATAGACCGTCTTTCTCGTAGTCTTAAGCATTTACTGGGGATATTTGAAGAACTACAAAAGAATGGTGTTAGCTTTATTTCAGTTCAAGAGAATATTGATTTTACGGGAGCAATCGGGAAATTGATTTTTAATATCTTTGGAGCGATTGGAGAATTTGAAAGAGAGCTTATACGCTCAAGAACATTTGACGGGAGACTTACTTCTGCCGAGCTTGGAAATTACACGGGAACTCATAAATATTATGGTTATAAGAAGGTTGCTAATGATAACAAAAAAGGAAGTCAATTAGAAATCGTAGAAGAAGAGAAAAAATGGGTGGAACAAATTTATCATTGGTACATTTATGATGAGTTGGGAGATAAGCGAATAGCCCAAAAGCTTAATGATATGGAAATTGATATTGGGATTGAATCAAAAGCTAAAAATAGAAAATGGACGGCAAAAAGAGTTACCACAATAATTACAAATCCTATTTATCACGGGAAGTTTATTGCTCAAAAAACAGATATACACGGAATAAAGCTACCCCAAGAGCAATGGACTATTGTTTCCGTTTCGCCTTGTATCAGCGAATTTTCTTTTAAAATGGCAGAAGAAGCACGAAAGGTTAGAAATGCGGCATTAAATCAAAAGAATACTTATATGCTTTCTGGGAAGTTGAAAGATGTTTCTTTGGGGCGTCCTTATAGCTTTGTTGGTGCGGCAAGAAGCAAAGGAGGTTTTAGCTATCGGCGAAAGGAAAAAATAATAGATAGGGAGAAACACCCTATTTTTGAAGTTCCCGCAAAAGCAATTGATGATTTTGTTTGGGGTAAAGTGAAAGAAGCTTTAAAGAATCCCGAATTTTTCGTAAAAAAATATCTTTCAGAAAATTACGGCACAACCTCTCAAGTTCGAGAAGTTGAAATTGAACTAAATGTTCTAAGAAAAAATCGAGACAAAGCCCTTCTGCAAATTGATAAGATTGAAGAATTTGGGGAAACGGGAACATATAGCGAGGAAAAAATGGCACGAAAGGTTCAAGAACAAGAAATAGAAGTTACTAAGCTTGAAGAACGAATCCAAGAACTTGAAGACTCTTTAACATTTATTGCTTCTCGTGATTTGGAAGTTGAAAAACTGAAAGACGCCGCAGAGAAGGTAAAATACAACCTTGATAATCTAACTATTAAACAAAAACGAGCTTTGTGTAACCTTGTAATTGAGGGTGTTTATCTCGATAGAAAAGCGAATCCCAACTGGAAAGGGAAAAGAAATAAGTGGGATATATCTACAAAAGTAGTTTTGAGGTTCAACCCTAACAAGTTTCCAATGGTTGATGAAGGGGGTAGAACCCAAAAAGCGGATAAACAAAACAAAAAAGCCCCGTTAGAGGCTAAAAATGTTAAATCTGGTGGGCCGAGCTGGAGTTGAACCAGCCACCAAAGCGTTGTGAGCGCCCTGCTCTAACCGCTGAGCTACCGGCCCGCACCGCGATCCATTTTAAGAGCTGCTGAAAAAATCACAACCCAAACCACAGAATCAAAGTTCCAACTACTTCTCGCCAAAAATATTTAACCCTTTTATCATAAAAGCCATATTTATAGGGCGCGGCGTGTAACGCATAGTTTTTAAAATCTAATTTTTTGGCTATCAAACCAATTCTCGCTAAATGAAAATCATTCGAAACGAAAACATACGGTTTATTATTATTCAGGTTTCTCATGGTAGCTAACGTATTATTTCCAACATAATCAAAAATCATGTCTTCTTTTGGCACGTTCGCTTCTGCGGCCAAACGTCCCATAACGGCGGATTCGTGCGCGCCATAAGTAGAGGCTCCTCCTGAAAAAACTAAACACGAAACTTGGCCCCGTTTATAAAGCGCTATCGCGGCTTGAGTTCTATCATTCAGCGCGTGAGACGGTTGATCGTCTTTCCATACTGCCGCCCCAAAAACAACCGCACAGCCATCAATTTTAGCCGTAAACTTATCATCATAATGTGCGTGCACATAAAACATCGATGTCACTAAAAAAAGCAGACTCATGACAAATACCCCCAGTAATACCCGTACCAACGAAAACTTTTTTTTCTGTTTTAGTTCTAACTGTTTTGAAATGTGAGCTAAGCCAACAACCAAAGGAGTTAAGCTGAGTATTAATTTTAGTATTCGCTTCATAAGCTTATTTATATCAGAACCTTTCAACCACCGCAATTACCTCCGTTAGTACTTATCAAGTTTCCAAGGAATAATCGCACCATCAGATTCCTCTTCATCCATCGTTGAAAAATACAGCTGTTTTTCAGGTGACCAGGCCTCATAATCCTCCCAATTTAAAGTAGTCGGATCAATTTGTGATAAATCTTCCTCTCTTTCTAAATTCAAAGAAGGCGCACTAAAATGAAAACCAAACCGTTCCGCACCTTCAACCGTTTCAATGTAGCCGAGTAACTGTGTTTCATCGTCAATCACACATTCGTTGAAATAATGATTCCAGCCACCTTTATAAGCGTAGCAAATATTGATTTGATCTACTAGATTCAAGGGCTCTATTTCATAGCGCGTAGCCGCCCAGGGCTTCCACTGCTCTCCAATATTAAAGGTAGAATAATACAGCTGATCATTGTTTCTCCATGAATCGTAATGATCATAGTTCAACTTTGAAGACAGCAAGCTAGCATTCGCCACTGAACTAACAACTAGCCCAAACAAAGATAACAAAACAAGGTCGACCTTGAATCGTCGCACAGCCTGCCAAGGTCGACCTTGATTTTGTAAATTATGCATCAAAGAAATTATGAACTAATTTTGTGTACAATGCAAAGATTAATTTTTGATACAAAAAATACGTTTGAAAGAACTACTTCTTTTTCTTCGTAAACTTCCGCCCCTTACTCGCGGGGGCTTCTTTAATAATTTTTTCAATCTCTTCAATTTTCAGTGCTTCTGGTTTTTCAACGTCTTTTGGAATTCGAACATTCTTTTTACCATGCTTGATATAAATACCATACGGCCCACGCAGTAATTGAATTTCCTTTTCTGGCCATTCACCAATAAATTTATTTTTATCAATCTCTCGCTTTTCAATTAATAGCTCTGTCGCTCGAGCTAAATCAACACTGTGTGGGTCATCTCCCAAAATTTCATTCCCATCATCATCAATCGTATTTTTCTTCAGCGAGGCATTGGTTTTACCACACTTCACATACGGGCCGAATCGCCCTGTGTTAACTAACACATCTTCACCTTCAAACTGCCCAAGATTCCGAGGAAACTCAAACATTCGAAGCGCCTGCTCAAGCGTCACTTCTTCCACGCTTACCCCTTCTGGGATAGAGGCGAATTTTGGTTTTTCTTCATCTTCTGCCACTCCAATTTGTACCATCGGTCCAAATCGTCCCACTCGGGCAATCACCGGTTTCCCACTTTTCGGGTCTTTTCCAAGATTTCGCTGGCTTGAAGCCTCTTCTCTACTTACACCACCGGCCGCTTCTACGGTTTCATGGAAACCTCCATAAAAACTTTTAATCATCGCGTTCCAGTCTTGTTTCCCTTCGGCAATGGCATCGAAATCTGCTTCTACTTTTGCCGTAAATTTAAAATCAACCACACCACTAAAATGATTCACTAAAAAATCATTCACGACTTTCCCAATATCGGTTGGAAATAGTTTTGATTTCTCAGCTCCAAAATTTTCCATAATACTGGTTTCTTCAACCTTATCAGTCAGTGTAATTATCCGAGCCGGTCGCTTGTCCGCCGGTTTATCTTTCTTTTCAATATAACCACGATCTTGAACCGTAGAAATAGTTGGTGCGTACGTTGACGGACGACCAATCCCCATTTCTTCCAAGGCTTTTACTAAACTAGCCTCTGTAAATCTTGGTTTAGGACGAGCGTAGGTTTCCTTTGCAACCACTCCCTTCATAACCAAAAGCTCCCCCTCGTTAATTGGTGGCAATACACCAGACGTATCTTCATCATCTTCGTCATCCTTACTTTCTAAATAAAGTTTCAAAAAACCATCAAACTGCAACACTTCGCCTTGAGCCTGAAAAGTTTCTTCACGCGTAGAAATAGAAATTTTAGCCGTTGTTTTCTCCAGTTTTGCCTCCGCCATTTGCGAGGCGACGGTTCGTTTCCAAATTAAATCATATAAACGTTGTTCGTTTCGTTCTCCCGCTACGCTTGATTCTGTTAAATTAGTCGGACGAATGGCTTCATGCGCTTCTTGAGCGCTTTCGTTTTTGTTCTTAAACTTACGAGTTTCTAAATACTCTTTCCCGTATTCTTTTTCAATCATCTGTGCCGCTTGCGTTAAAGCTTGTTCTGATAAATTAACTGCATCGGTTCTCATATACGTAATTTTACCGGCTTCGTATAAACGTTGTGCCACCATCATCGTTTGTTTCAAAGTGAAACTTAACTTACGTGAAGCCTCTTGTTGCAATGTTGAGGTAGTAAAAGGCGCTGACGGAGATTTTTTACTGGGCTTCGCCACAATTGATTCCACTTTAAAATCCGCCCCAATTAACGCTTCTACAAATTCCTTCGCATCTTCATATTTATCAAACTTCTTATTAAGATCCGCTTTCAATATTTTTTTATCTCCTAAATCAAACTCTGCTACCAATTTAAAAGTCGAACTGGCTTCAAACGCTTTAATGGCTCGTTCACGTTCTACTATTACTCGAACCGCGACAGATTGAACCCGTCCGGCTGAAAGTCCGGCTTTAATTTTTTTCCACAATACGGGGGAAAGTTCATAGCCCACTAAACGGTCTAATACCCGTCGAGCTTGCTGAGCGTCAACTAAATCTTGATTAATTACACCCGGCTTAGCCACCGCCGCTAGCACCCCTGTTTTTGTAATCTCAGAAAACGTAATTCGTTTTGTCGTTTTAGTATCTAACCCAAGTGCTGTACAAACGTGCCACGCAATAGCTTCTCCCTCGCGATCCTGATCCGCCGCCAACCAAACTTCTTTACCTTTTGCTTCTCGTTTAAGTTCATTAATCACTTTCACCTTATCGGGTGTGATCTCATAAGTCGGCATAAACGTGCCGCCTTCAATATCAATATTCATGTTTTTTTTCGGCAAATCACGAACATGTCCGTAAGAAGACTTAACCGTAAATTCCTTTCCCAGAAACTTTTCAAGGGTTTTAGCTTTGGCTGGTGACTCCACAATAACAAGATTCTTGCTCATAGTTTTAAATGGGTAATTCGAAACACAGGCTAAACCAAAAATTCAATTTGGCAAAACATGTTTTCAATTTACCTTAATCACAATAAATCCATATAATTGTCCATATTTTTGATTTATAAAAAATGGAAAACTCAGAAAATACTCACGAAATAACATTTCCTAGATTCTTTGCGGAACTTAAACAGGATGAGAATCTTCCGGAGGTTATTTCTATAGGTGCAAAGGAACAAACTGAAATTGAAAATTGGATCTGGGAACACCTATTCAAAAAAGATCATTTGGGACAGGAAGGTGCGTGGATTTAGACGATCACGCCCACATTGGCGGTCTGGCAGTTTATGGATATGGAGACCAATGTATAGGAAAACTACTTAAACGAACAGAAGACCCAAAAAATAAAAATAGCAAAGAAGTTTTTAATAAGTTACTAAATACTTTTTTCCAACCCGGTGTCTCCGAAATTATTAATGATATGGAACAAGATAGATTCTATAAGAATTTACGTAAAATCCGCGCAGCAATTACTTCTCATGACAGTCCTGATCAACAAGGCGGCACTGATGAAAGTGCTAAGATCAGTAGCCTTCCCGCAGAGGCTGCTGCCGTCTACCTCGCGGATAAAACCCATATTGGAAACCGAGGGCGTAGCGATATAAATTTTAACGATAATGATATCATTGATAATGAAGATATTAGCATCCTTCACGATCGTCTAACCTATTTAATAAAAGAGGAATCATTCAAGATTGAATACGGTCAAGAACAAACACAGCTAAGAATGACACTAGTCGTCAACATACCAAATGCCTACAAAAATAGGAATTACGATTCAAGAAAATTCAAAGAGGATTTCAAAAAAGGATTTGAAAAACGTTATACACATGCCCAAAAAGTATTTGAAAGCCTTATGCATAAAGAGTACTTAGGTAATAAGCCCAACCTTTTTGTAGTTGAGGCGAATATAGACGGAGTGATCACCACAATTTTGGAAATCAATGAACCGCCAAGAAACCCAGGAGCCAAAAATCTACTAAGAACTATGACAAGACACCGCCGTGAACAATAAATTTGCACTAAAAACAACTATTAGTGTACTATAAAACAGTAAAACAAAAATAAAATGCTAAAAACCAGCCTCGGTATCGGTAGCAAGTTAACGGCGCTAATCATTAGTACCTTACTTTTAACGGGTTGCTACAAGATTAAAATAACGGAAACACTTAATCTCGATGGTACTTCCATAATTACAACTGAGATTGATATGAGTGGCCTAGAGGACACCATGAACGACATGACTGATAGCTTAAATATTAACCTTGAGGGTGCTGATGTGCTTACCGAAGTCTTAACCGAAAAGGTTACTGAAACTTACGCAAGCTGTAGCGACCCACTACTTTTAGCTAAATACGGAGCTGATAACTTAGAAGGCCCCGTAGCTATTTCAAATACGCTCCAAGTAAAGAAAAGTACAAGTTGTGCCCTCAGTGAAACGGATAATTTCATTGATATCACTACAGAAGAAATTAATACCGAAACGGGTGACATCATCTCCACTCAAACCTTAAAACGAAAAGCAGACAGTTGTGACGCACCGGCGATTCTGGCTTTCTACCAAATATCGAACTTTGAAGAACCTATCAATGAAGAGTACACACTAGAAAAAACCGTTGAAATTAGTTGTAGCGATACTCGAAAAGAAATCATGATAAGCACGGTCACTTCTTTTGCTGGAAACGATGAAAGTATCGCTTTAACAGAACGTTTTGGAAAACCAGTACCAGTTATCATTCCTGATGAAACACAAGCCGAGTTAAACGCGCTAGTAGTAAGCACAGAAGACGAGCAAGAGGCAGGAACAAAGGCTGAAGCGCGCGAATTTTGTAGCAATATAAAACAAGATCCCAATGAGATGGCGTTTTTTTACACAGGCTGTGAAGATACGGCGGCTGACATTGGCCTCCTAAGCTTTAATAAATTTGATACAACCGGACTCAGTATTAATTCGAGTGGAACTGTCACTTATCGCCTGAGTAGTACGACGCAGAAATTTAACAATAAACTAACTAGTGACGATTCTGGCCAACCAGTGGACAACCTGTCCGCTGCCATGATGGGCGTTGAAATGACTTACACTCTTGTTTCGCCTTGGCCAATTTTAGATTACAGCACTGGTGAACTGACCGATGAATATACTTTAGTATTCGATATGCTTAAGCTAAGCGAATCTCAAGAAATCACGGTAACCCTTGATACCGATGGTTCGACCCTAGATTTAGTGTCCCCAAGCATTCAGCAACAAATTGATAATCTTATTACAACTCTCAAAGAACGACTTGCAGCGGCTACCGCACCCGTTGAAAGACAAGTGGAATACATTCATCTTCTCTCTAATAAAATCCAAAGATTGGCAGCCATTAAGCCTCGCCAAAAAGCCGCTCTTGGCTATCTGCAAGCAGAGCTTATTAATCTAGCAGGAGACTTGCAACTTGACCCTCTGGCTGAAATAGAAGCTGATTTCCTGAGTGAAATTAAAAATTTAGATGCAGAAATTTTTGCAGAAGAAGATGCGGAGGATAATATTGAAACTGAAACGACAGAGGAAGAACCTGAAAGTATTGAAGTCGAAGTAGAAACTAAAACTGAGACGGGAATTGAAGTAGAGGCCGAGCAAGGCTACACCCAAGACGAGGATGACGAAGAAGAAAACCTAAATGACGAGGATGACGATTCACCTAAAGACGAGGAAAGCTCGGAAGACAATGCTATTCTTACTGAATAGTAATTTACAAATATCGTATAAGAAAAGCGCCATTAGGCGCTTTTTTTATTTTATATCCAGCATCACCGGACAATGATCACTCCCCATTTGATCGTTCAAGTACTCAATACTTTTAACACGTTTCATTAAGGGTTTATCGATCCAAAAGTAATCAATTCTCCACCCCACATTGCGCCCTCGAGCGCGACTAATCATGTGCCACCACGAGTACACAGATTTGGTCGTTGGGTTTAAATATCGCCAAGCATCCGCCCAACCTGCGGCTTGCCAAGCATTAAGCCAAGCGCGCTCTTTCGGATGAAATCCAATTACACCGTCATTTTCTTTTGCCCGAGCCAAATCAATTGGATGATGCGCACAGTTAACATCTCCTGTCCAAATAACCGTACGATCAGCCTCTCGAATCGAATTCACATAATCAAGCCATACCTTGTAAAACTTTAATTTATGCTGCCAGGCTTCATCTGACTTTCCTCCATTAGGGAAATAAGTACCCAGTACGCTGTAATCTTCGTTGTTAAGCGTAAAATCAACGCGAGCGATGCGACCTTCATCTTCCACTGGATCATTCGGCATACCCGCTTTAAATTCCAAATTTTGAACTTGATCCACTAAATCAAGTTTCATCCAAATAGCGACCCCAGAGTAACCAGGTTTTATGGCTGATACGTAGAATTTTTTATAGTCTTCGTAAAGACCCTCTAAAAACTCAACCTGCTCTGGCTTAGACTTCGTTTCTTGCATCAACCAAATATCTGGATCGTGCGCTTTCAAAAACTCACTTAAGTTCCCTTTTCGTTCAACCGCTCTCAGTCCATTAACGTTCCAACTAATGATCTTCATGCCAACTTTTTTTTAGGGTATAGTTTTGAATCAAGCAAACACATGCCAATTCGAGCAGAAAAAACATTCGCTAAATGAAACGGATGCTGTGTTTTAATTTCTTTTAAATGTGAAAAGTCTCGTTTATGCCAGGGCTTTCCGTGGCGCAACAGACACCAAGTCGTATAGCCAAGCACATCCACAAAAAAATGAAAAAAACCAAGCCAGTAAGTTTTGTTTATATTTCCAAAATCACAGTGTAGTTCAATAAATTCATCAAACTTAACCGCGTGCCAATGCCAAAAACTACTTTGACTGCGCCAGGTTGGACGTTTTAAATGAAAAACCGTTATTGTTGGTTTAAAAAAATGTTTAATTTTTTCAAAATCTTTTTCATGTAAAACTACATGCTTATAAAATTTACTATAAGAATGCACCTGAGAGCGGTTAATAAACTTACTTAATTCCTTGAAACTCATTTGAGCTTCATACTAATTACTTTCAAACTTTCTATCAACTCTGGAAAATCCGATTGAAGAAAATGGTTTCTATCTTTAAATATATGTAGGTTAGCTTTTGGAAGCATTTTTTTGTATTTTTCAAAATCTTTAAAATCGACCACAAAATCATCTTTTGAGTGATACAGATGAATATTTTCACATTTATTAGAAATATTTTGTAATTTTTTATGAATTCCAAAACCGCCCGCACAACCATAGCAACCTGCCACTAAATGCAGTGCTTTTATTTTTCCAGGATAATAACTCTCACTCAAATATTTAGCTAAGAAATTAGCCCCCAGACTCCATCCCAGTAATATCACATCCTTTTCAAAGCCATTTATTTCAGACTCAAAGTGCCGTTTCCAGTCAATATATTTAGCATTATATTTCCCTGGCATTTTGAGTTTCACAATACTCCAGCTCGGCAACTCACGATTTAAATTATCCGGCCAACGTATTGCTCCTGATTTAAAAATATTTTTTAAGTTCTTTTTTACAACAGAGGAAAAGCCCTCCCATGTATGATCAAAGGATTCTCCACCATGCACGTAAATGATTTGAGGTTTTTTCATTTACGTAGCTCCGTTACATAATGTACCAAAATCTCACAAAAATCAGTCACAGCCCGATCATCTAAGAACTGATGTAATGAAATTCGAATCGGATACTGCCAGGTTGAATCCGACTCGATATATTTAATAACCTCCGTTGGGCTCATAATATCACTGGCACAAGCCGACCCCGTAGAGATACAAATAGATTCTTCTTTTGAAAGCACCGACATCAATTCCGAACCACGCACCCCTTTAAAAGCTACATTGATAACTCCTGTTACTCGAGGTGTGTTATCGGCATGAAACTTATAGTCTGGAATTAAATTTACAATTGTATTTCTAATTTGAGTTTCCCAAAGTTCAAACTGTGCTTTATGCTCTACATGATTCAGCTTCCACCGATCAAAGGCTTTAGCCGTGGCCGCTACTAAGTAAGGGCTTTTAGTGTGACTGTCCTTAGAAATCTCAGGCCAGGCTTCCGGATTTTTTAAATAAAGAATTCCAATATGTTTTGGTCCATAAAATTTTTGTGGTGTAAAAATACCTGCATCACAATTTTTAAAATCAGGTAATTCTCCCTTTGCAAAACTTTGCGAATAATCACGTAGAATAAACGTGTTAGGGAACTTTTTACGCAAAGTATCGGCTTCGTAAATTTGCCCTGTCTCAGAATTTGCCCCCATCAAAGCCGCAAGTTTCGCTTCTTGAGGCAAACCTTCTAAT